>NZ_JAGGKL010000002.1 GCF_017873625.1 Methanobacterium petrolearium
AAAGAACAACCTTCTAAAAATTAAAAATTTACCAAAAAAATTTTATAACCAAAACAAAAAAAATCATCATATCACTAGAAAATCAGACAGTGTCTGATGATTCATACAAAAAAATATGTTAAAATCAATTTAATTAGGGAGTAAATGATTTATTTTGTTCAAATTTTAAGATTCCTTTAATTTTTGATACCATCCTTTACCAGTACTTCCCTTTAATCTGGGAAGTATAAAACTGCGCAGAATGATCTGGAAGATCACGCTTATCATATGGCGATGTTTCATCAGATATTTAGGTCTTGAATAAAATTTTAGATATGCTTCTGCCAGTTTTCTTTCAACCATCGCCTTGGTTAAACCTAGCTGTTCATACTTCAAAACCGGCTTCAAAACGGTATATTTATCCCAGTTGTTGGTGTCAATCAATCCTTTTTTGTGAAGTTCTTGATAGATAGGGGTCCCTGGAAATGGTGTTAAAATGGAGTATTGACTGTAGTCTGGATTTAACTTTATGGAGAAATCAATGGTCTGATCTATGTCTTCTTTGGTTTCACCAGGATAACCCAGTATAAATGAAGTTAAAACTTCTAAACCTACATTCTTGGCACTTTTAACAGCAGTTTCTGCTTCTTGAAGGGTAATTCCTTTTTTCATCAAATCCAAAATTCGCTGAGATCCTGATTCAACACCGTAGTATAAGGTGCTCATACCTGCCTTTTTCAGTTTCCTGAGCAAATTATTATCAACCATATCCACTCGAGAGGAGGCAACGAAACTCACATCTAAGTTTCTATCTTCAATTTCCTGGGCTATTTGAGAGGCTCTTTTTTTGTTGAGCATGAATGTGTCATCCATGAATGCTATGTCCCTTAGTTTATATTTATGCAGTAATTCCTCGATTTCGTCAACTACATTCTCAGGACTGCGGGATCTGAATTTTTTACCCATGATCAACGACGAAGAACAGTATCCACACGAGTAAACACATCCTCTACTGGTGATCATCCCTCCGGATTGTTCTCGAGAAACACCATAAGAATCGAATGGCACCAAGTGTCTAGCAGGTAAAGGTAGGGAATCCAGATCCTTTATAAGAGGTCTGGGGGGAGTGAATTTGATGTTTCCTTCCTTCAGATCTTTGTATGCAATTCCACTAACTTCTTCCAGATCTCTGCCATGGTTATCAATCTGATTTTCAGTCAGATCAACCATGGTTTTTTCACCCTCACCCCTAACAACCACATCAATGCCCTCCGAAGTTTTTAAAATATTTTCAGGCATGAATGTTGGATGAGGGCCACCTATCACGAATAAAGAGTCAGGTAGGAATTTTTTTGCAAACTCCATATACTTCAGGGCGGTGTTTATGGTGGAAGTGGTTGCGGTAATTGCCATTATCTGAGGATTTAGTTTGGCTGCAATTTCAGATACCTTCTCATATCCCATCTGCATTAAATCATCATCAATTATTTTAACAGAAAATGAAGCATTTTCCAGGGAAGATGCCAAGTACATCAGATTCAGTGGAGGAGTGATGAATCCTAAACTATTTTTCACAGCATTCTCATCATAGGGGTTTATTAATATCACATCCATCGTATCAGCCTTCAACTTTAAGATCAATTAAAATTCTACCATCTGGAAGTTCTTGAGCAGCATTAAGTCTTTTTTTAATATTCATCCATTCGTTATTGTTGTTGATGCATCCTGGATCCGGTGCCAGTATATCATTAAAATAGTTGTATGCTCTGGCTCTGCATCCTCCGCAAATAAATTGGGATTCACACACCCCGCAATGCCCATGTAGGATGTTTTTATCACGTAATTTCAGTAATAGATCATTATTTTTCCATAAAACATTAAAATCATCAGAAAGAATGTTGCCTAGACGCACCTCTTCGGTGTGAGGGAAAAAAACGCAGGGGAATATGTCTCCATTGGGTTCTAAGCTAAGATAAAACCTTCCAGCCCCACAACCTCCTATAAAATCAGCGAGTTTTTTCAAAGAGTTATTGATATACTCTGGATTGTAGAAATGTGTTGGAATAATATTAGATTTTTGGGAGGCTAAAGATTTTGCAATCCTTGCATATTGTGGTGCAGTGGATAAGATTTGCATTTCCCCTTTCCCATTTTGTGAATATGCATCTTCCAGTAAACTCTGCCTCATTTCTGGCGAAATGTCCATGTCCATGATTTTGCTACCATTTCCAGTGGGTATGAAATTGTAAAGCATGAACCACTGGACACCCAATTCCCTTACAAACTCCATCATCAAGGGTATTTCATTGAAATTATGTTCAGTTACTGTGGTGGCAACTTCCACAAATAGGTCAGCTTCAACACAGTTATTAATAGCCTGAACAGCCTTATCCCAGGCACCGTTAACTCCCCGGAATGAATCATGTGTGGCAGGGTCCAGACCATCAAGACTTATCTGTACAAACTCTAACCCAGAATCAACATATTTATCAACATTTTTTTGTTTAGAAAGGGAATATCCATTGGTGGCCATGGCTGCAAACATTCCCTGATCCTTTGAATGTTGGATGAATTCATGGATGCAAGGATGGATGGTTGGTTCACCTCCGGAAAATGCCACAGAAGTTACACCCGATTCGGCAAGAATGTCAAGGCCTTTAATAATTTGTTGATAATTCAGTTCGTCTTTATCTTTACGTCCTGCGTTTTCATAGCAATGTTCACATTTCATATTGCATCTTCTGGTGATGTTCCACACCACCTGGAATGGTGCACCCGGTACAAATGGTTTCTGAACTCCGAATAAGGCTATGCCTTTAATAACGCTACTTAAACCTTTTACCCAGTATGGATCTTCCATTACTTCCCTGAATTCAGATTCTGAGACTCTAAAATTAGCAAATCCTTTATTTATAAGGTAAGTTATGATCTTAGATAGTAACCTGCAGATTATGCATGCATCTTCCCTTTTACCTAAAAATAGTTCCAAACCAACTTCTAATCGATTGGTACCATCCTTTTCGCAGTGTTCTAATGTTTTTTTAAGAAGTAATCTGGAAAATGGATTATTAGCAATACTTTCGAAAGTACCTATCATACTTTCTAAATTATCATCGGATGGATCAGCATCATCTTCTCTTTCAACGTCATTTGTCACTTCATGCACCCCTCAATCGGTCACAAATAACTATTTAAGGATCAAAATAAACTTTTCAGATAAAAAGAGTGGTAATGAATTCATAATAAAATAAAAGTTTTATCTTATTACAGCTTATTTCACCTTAATATAAATTAAACTGTATAGTTTATAAATTTTTCCGAATCCCATAATTGTAAAGCTATTAATAAGCCATGATACAAAAGTGTGATAAGAAGGCTACAGAATAGGATAATTGTACAATTTGGTAGTGTATTGTAATTTTATTGAAGGTTTACAATGTCATCTAAAAACAAATCCAGAGAAGTACTTGGAAATGAATTAGAAAGGTTAAAAGAGGATTATATCGAACTAAACTCTGGTTTAAAAATTGAAAAAGAATATGATGGTCAACTAGTCATAAATGAACGATTTTTATCTCAAATTGTTATGGAATTTGTAGAAATTCCTTTAGAAATGGACATATACGATTTTTTGGCTGAAAAGTTGAAAGGATTATTCAAAGATGCTATCATCTTGGTAAGTGCCTATGATGAAGATTCTGATAGTTTCAGAATTTGTTCAATTTCAGGTCAAAGAAAAACTGTGGAGGAATTATCCCAAAAAGTTTTAGGTCGAAGCATGTTTGGTTTGAATATTCCACGCAGTATAAACTATGGTCTTTTTTTAACGGGTCATCTTAATAAGATGGATGAAGGCTTGCATCAACTTTTATTAGGCAGAGTATCCAGGAATATTTGTCAGTCCATTGAAAAATCATTGTGTCTTGGGAGGATCTACAACATTGGTTTAAGTTGTAAAGGAAGAATGTATGGAGCTGTGGACATAGGCTTAAAAAAGGGCACTAAAATTGAAAATAAGGAGTTTATAGAAGTTTTAGTTAAGATGGCGGCAGTGGTTATAGAGAGGCGAAGAGCTGAGACTAAAATTTTAGAAAATGAAGCCAAATACCGCAGTTATGTAGATAATGCCCCATATGGTATTATCGTAACTGATGAAAACGGCCGTTATCTTGAAGTGAATGAAATGGTCAGTGACATAACAGGATATTCCAAAGAAGAACTTTTTAAAATGGGTATTCCTGGTTTAGTCCCATTAAAATATCTGGAAGGAGTTACCAAAGAACTTTTGAATTCACAACTGACAGAACAGGCTGCTTTAGAATTCAAATTCCTGCATAAAAATGGTCAGACGAGAAATGGGACCATAAAATGTGTTAAACTTCCAAAAAAGAAATATTTAGGGTTTTTAACTGATGTTACCCAGCGAATGAAGGCAGAGGAAGACTTAAAATTAAGCAAATTTTGCTTGGAAAATGCTATTTCTCTAGCTAATTTGGCTAACTGGGAATTTGACATATTTAAGAGAAGTTTCACCTTTAATGATCGTTTTTATACCATGTGTGGCACAACAGCAGAAGAAGAGGGTGGTTATTTGCTGTCTGTGGATGACTATATAAAAGAATTTGTACACCCTGACGATGCTCAAATTGTTGAAGATGCCATCACCAAATCAGATACTAATCTGGAGTACAGGATAATTCGTCGAGATGGTGAGACCCGTTATATAGTTTCAAATGTTAAATTTGTCAAAGGTGAGGAAGGTAACCTTATCAATGTCTACGGCACAAACCAAGATATTACAAACATTAAAGAGACTCAGAAAAAGTTAGAAATTGCTCTGGAAGAAAAAGAGATGCTTATTAAAGAAATACACCACAGAGTTAAAAACAATTTAATGGTGATATCTAGTCTATTGAACCTGCAGTCTCAGCATATTGAAGATGAAGATGTCTTAAGTGTTTTCCGTGAGAGCGAAAATCGGGCAAAATCCATGGCTCTTATACACGAAAGCCTGTATCGTTCCACTGATCTAAAGCAAATAGATTTTGGTGATTACATCCGCTCTCTAACCAAAAATTTGTTCTACACTTATGTGCCTGATCCAAATCGCATAAAACTAAATTTAAAAGTAGAAGATTTAATGATAGATATTAACACTGCAGTTCCTTTAGGGTTGATAGTTAATGAGATTGTAACCAACAGTATGAAATACGCATTTCCCGGGGATGAAACTGGAGAAATCACGGTTGAATTCTACCCAGAAAATGAAACTTTAATCTTGCGAGTAGCTGATGATGGTATAGGATTACCTGATGATTTAGATTTAGAAAAAATTAGTTCATTGGGTTTACAAATTGTAAACAACCTTACTCACCAAATTGATGGTGAGATCGAGGTTGGTGGAACTAATGGTGCAGAAATTAAAATTAAGTTTAAAGAATTTGAGAAAAAATGATTATATTAATTTAGGAGCAAAAAATCAGGAAACCAGAGTTTACATGAACTGTATAAAGAGTTTTTTTCTCACTGTTTTTAGCCAAATTTCACAAACATTTTATTCATTTCCTGGTTCCTTTATTTCAACATTAAATTGACAGAAGGAGTAACCACTGGTCCAGCACCTTACCTCCTCTGCAAAAACCTTTTTATCTGTAAATTCCCCCAACAGGCCAATGATCATACCTGTTTCGAAGTAGCAGGTTGGTTTTCCTATGTTAGGCAAACCACAACATTCAATACATTCATAAACTCTTAAATCAAGCCTTTTACCATCTTCTATTTTTTCTTCCTTGAAAATATCGAGAATACCTATTTTATATTTGGCTAAAAAAGGAACAATATCTTCAACACTTTTTATTAGGCCGCTTTTGACTAAATTTGTCCCAAGTTCTATTCCACCAACCATGTCGGTACCATATCCTGCTTTAGTCAAAGAAACTGGATTTTTTGAGCTTCCAATCCTAAACGTGGTGACGTAAAGTGTGTCAAGTTCATCTGTAGCCTTTTTACCTAAAAATGGCCGTTTAGGATGAATTATATCCGTTAAATCAATATTCATCTTTTTTACAAACTTTCTAGGGCCCATTCGTTGGCCATTGACAGTTTTTTCCTGTTCCAGTTCTTCTTCTATCAGTAAACGATAATGTTCAACGGCTTTTTTCATTTCCTCATCATTCATTAGAATTCCTCACGGAATTAATGGTGCATATGTGGTGAATTTTTCTAAAATTTTTTGTTAATACCTGTTAATTCATATTTAAAAAATATACATCTTTAAAAACTGTTTTAACCTGGTTAAAAATGATTCTTTTCTTAGATCTTTTTTTTCTTTAATTTTTGGAGGTTCATAATGCATAAAATAATCCTGAGAATCAACTAACTCTGCCCCTTCAGTATCTATTCGTTCATAATCACCTTTACTGTTAACTTTTCTGGATTTAACATTATCACTGAGTATTATCATTAACATACTCATTATTCTTTCCTTTAACAGTTTATTTTCAATTGGGAAAGCAATTTCAACTCTTTTTTCAGTGTTCCTGGTCATCAAGTCAGCGCTGGATAAGTATATGGAATTTTTATCTTTGTTACCGAAGCAGTAGATCCTTGAGTGTTCTAAGAATCGGCCTACCACGCTGATGATTTTTATGTTTTCAGTTTTCCCAGGTAATCCTGGAACAATACAGCAGATCCCTCTAATGATCAATTTAATTTTAACCCCTGCGCGTGATGCTTTTTGTAACATGTCAATTAGTTCTCTGTCAGTTAGAGAATTCATTTTCATAATGATGTTTGCAGGCAGCCCCTTCTGGGCGTTATCAATTTCTTCATTGATCTTTTTTATTAATCCCTGTTTCAGGCCGAAAGGTGCCACCAGTAACTTTTGATAATCCCCGTTTAAATTGGAAATTGCCATATTTTTAAAAAACAACATGGCATCTTTTCCAATCTCCGGGTTTCTGGTCATGAAACATAGATCAGTGTATAATTTACAGGTTTTTTCATTGTAGTTACCAGTTCCCAGTTGAGTGATATACTGAATTTTAGTTCGTTCCCTTCGGGTAATAAGACAAATCTTGGAATGGACCTTATACTCTTCAAATCCGTATAAAACACGGCAACCTGCTTCTTTTAGTAAGGTTGCATAGTGGATGTTATTTGCCTCATCAAATCTGGCCCTGAGTTCAATGAGAACCGTAACATCCTTCCCATTCTCACAGGCTTCCAGTAAATATTTTATCACAGAAGAAGATCTCGCCAGCCTGTAAATAGTGATCTGAACGGATATAACATTTTTATCATTGGCAGCTTCTTTCAATAACCTTAAAAAAGGGTCTATGGAATCATAGGGATAGTAAAGTAAAATATCCTTCTTTTTCAGTTGGGGAATTATTTTCCCGTTACCAATGGTTTTGGGGATCTTGGGATAATATGGATTGAAGGATAATTTATGAAAGAGTACTGTATCCACATCCTCAACATGGTCAAATAATTTATCTACATAGCTCATATCCAGCGGAGTACTGGAAACCATCACCTGATTTTCATTAATATTCAATTTATTACACAGAAAATTGGTTAATTTGGGATGGGTGTACTTGTAAAATTCTAATCTAATTGGAGCTAAACGGGTTCTTTTCTTTAAAATTTTTTTCATATAACCCATGTAGTCCTCATCTTCATCCATTTGATAATTGGATAAGACAATATCTGCGTTCCTGGTTACAGAAAGAATGGTCTTGAACTCCACTTCATAGTTGGAGAAGACTCTGTCTGCATATTCAAGTATTATTTTTTCCAATAAAACAAAACGCATCCCATTTTTTGGAATATAAAGTAACCTGGGTAATGATGAGGGTATGGGGATGAGTCCAAAGACTTTTTCCCCTTTATCTTTTAGTATCAACATCACATAAAGGGATTTATTCAACAAATGGGGAAATGGATGTTGAATATCAATAATCTGGGGGGATAAAACCGGGAAAATATAATCAGAGAAATATTTACTCAAGTATTTTTTTTCTTTTTTAGTCAAATCATCAAAATTCAGATCACAGATACCTTCTTGCTTTAGGAGAGAATCAACAGTTTTAAATATCTTGTCTCTGCGTTTGAATAAAACTTTAGTCTGATCAAATATGGCACCTAACTGGTCATGGGCATTTAAACCGGTTTTGTTATCATAGTAGTCGTTTTCGATAAGGGATAAATCATAGAGACTTCCACATCTAACCATGTAAAATTCATCCAGATTACTGGTAAAAATAGATATGAATTTCAAACGTTCCAGTAAAGGAACTGAAAGATCTTCTGCTTCTTCTAAAACTCGGTCATCAAATTTTAGCCAGGATAATTCACGGTTTTGAGTATAACTGTAATCTTTAGACATTTCAGCACCGTTTTAACAATTTTTCATATAAATATCCTTCTCTAACGGTATATTTGCTGATCTGCAGTTTTTCACATCCAAAGTAAGATGAAATGGATTCCACTATGATCAAAGCCGGAACAAAGGTATGAATCCGGGAAGGTTTTACCTGCAATATCTCAGTATATGTATCCTTTTTTTCTGGCTTAAATTCCATTTTTAGCTTCTTTATCAATTTAATATCTATTAAACCCTTTTTGGACTTAATTAACTTTAAATCTACCAATATTTTGCCCATGGCGCGAATGTTTCCGCCCACACCACACATAAAAGGGATTTTTTCGTCAGTTTCGAAGTTGATTTTATCTAATTCAGAATAAACTACATTTTTAATTAATTTACATTCTTTTTCTGTGGGTATAAGGAGAGATACATATTCATTGTACATTTTTAGGGAACCCACACCTATACTACAGCTTTTAATTATTTTTTTATTCTTGAAAAGTACAATTTCAACACTGCCTCCACCAACATCAATTAAAATTCCATTATCCTTTTTGAGGGTGGATACCGAGCCATAAAAACTCATTGCTCCTTCTTCTTCACCAGAAAGTACATCAACTTCAATGTTTACATTGTCTTGGATAATTTGGATAACCTGGGCACGGTTTTTGATTACCCTGAGGGGGGCCGTGGAAAAGAAACTGTAACATTTCACATTCAAATGGTCTAGATCAGCTTTAATCTCTTTTAAAAGAGTAATTAACTTTTTAATACCTTCTTTAGTTAGTTTATCTTTTTTGATGTAAAAAATTAAACCCAAATTTTCTTTTCTAGTAAAAATAATGTTTAATTTATTATTTTTGTAATTATAAACATTTAATCTAACTGTGTTTGAGCCAATATCTACGATTCCGTATAACATTTAATACCTCATTTGTTACTGATCTTATTTAGTTTCTTCTTCAAAATTAATTCTTTTCAATCAATACCACATCCTGCAATTATTTTAATTAGCACAATTATGGAAAAATGATTAACTTTGGTGTAAATGGTATAAAACCTTGAAATCAGTATGGAGGTTCTAAAATTGAAGTTAGTATGATTTTTCTAAAGATAATAACTGTTGTTGAATCATTTTTCGCAATAAATTACCAGTTTTCAACGTTGCTAAATTTAAATTCTGCCCATAAATTCTCATTTAACTTTAAAAGAATAAAATTAAGAGTTTAAATTTGTTAAGTTACTCGTTATTTTTTCAAGTGGGGGGATAGGATACTTTTTTTTTAAACTGGTAGTTCATTTATACTTTTTATAGTTGAATATAAAAAGGTCACAGTTCCTTTTTCTTTTTCAGTCTCCCTGATAAATTTTATCAAAGTTTTTTTCCTTTGAAGTTCGTCAATGCTCCCTGCTTCGAGTTTTTCATAGTATAAATTGTCACTTCCCGACCATTCTTCAAGTTCTGTAGGGGGTGTTATTTCTTTGAGCCATAAATCAACTTTAACTTCTTTTGAGGATAAGTTTTCAGGCCAGAATTCATCTATTAATATTCTGAATCCATCTTCTTCTTGGGGGAGTTCGTTTATACTTTTCAGTCTTAACATTCATAATCACCTCAACAGATTTATCATGATTAAACATGATGGTTAATTTAACATTATTAATCATGATATATAAAATTAACGGAATCTGGTATAGTGCTAACTTGATACCATAAATCCAGCAATCCCATGGGAGTTGAAACATTACCTTAACTGGATGTTAAATAAGGAGGAATTCCACAAACCCATACTTTAAGTTCTAAATTACATTATAATGTTTACTATTCCAGATTCCTTGAGCTATAATAAATGATTCCAAAAAAAGAATAATAAATTGGTTTAAAGTCATGTTTGATACCTAAAACCTACTTTTTTGGAAGTCCAGAATCACAAAATGGCCATGAACACCTAACCAAAGGTTAATCTTAATAAACCGCTTTTTGGACTGAAAATGTTAGTCATTTTAATCCCCAATATACCAATGCTACTTTTAATGGGGAAATAAAAATTGTTAAGGTGGGGTTTGATTTATTTCAATGGAAATTCGTTGAAACTAACCTTTCCTCCAGTTGCCACGGGTTTAAGGTTTAATCACACTTGTTTTTAACTTTATCTTTAAACTAGAGAGTTTTTATAGAATAATATCAATGCTCCCATAAAGTAATTGAAACTGTACGTACTTGTGTTTATTACAAACCGTTGGAAAAGGGCTTCCTAAAACTTTTAATAATAGAAATGGCTAAAAGATTGTCCTATGATAACTAAAGTGAAAATAGAAACTACTAATGAAAAAAAGATTAATACTAATATTCCATCAAGAGTAGGCAATGATTTGAAATTATGTCCCGGTGATTCCTTAGAGTGGGATTTACAAAAAAAAGATGGGCTTTGGGTAGCTATTATCCGTAAAGTGGAATGATATTTGGATTTTTTCTAAGTTTTTTGTAACTGGTTAAATGCTTATTATAATTTTGGAGATTCGCGGTGTGAATCTCTAACTGGAACTTTTTTTTACTCTAATGCTGTGTCTTGGGGTACATTGAACACTTCTCCATGAAAGACTCTAAGGCCAGTTATTCAGCTGCTGAATTTCGAGAACTACCAATATAAAAACCACAGAGTTATGTAGTGTAGTATGGGTGATGAAAAAAGAGTTAAAAAGTGATGGTTATGGATTATTTTTTGGATTTGATAATGTAATTTCATTTTTTTTATCTAAATTCAGTGTTTTATCTTTTTTTTAATCTTGAACTTAACATTTTTTCTAAGTATCCTCCAAATAATCCAAATACTGGGATTAAAATCAAAAATAATATAAATAAAAAGGTGTATTGAAATTTAAAGATTATAATCAGATGTATTCTCCCCACTAAATCTACTAAACCATAATATAATCCGATAATTGGTTCATTAGATTTAGCTAGGTAGGTTGCAACGAATCCCCCAAAAATAGTTATAAATATTGTTAAGACGTTTCCTAGAAGTATGTCTGGTATAAAACGTAGGAGAAATATTAAAAAACCAGTTACAAGATAAGCGATTATTATGGCGCCAACTGTATTAAATCGTTTATTTTTATTTAGATAATCTGGATCAGCTTTGCATTTATTTTTTAATGTGAATATTCTTCTACTTTCGTCAATATCTACTTTATAAAATGATTTACCACATTTTGGACATGTATCATCTTTTTCCCCATATTCTTTGTAGTCACATTCCACGTTGATACATTGCCATAAATTTTTGAGGTTTTCAACTTCCTTTAAATTACCCCCACATTCACAGGATTCAAAGTCATCAGGAGATTCATTTTCATGGAGTTCATAGTATCCTCCGCACTGATCACACACTAAATAACTCATTTTATCCCTTTTGTAATAAATCTGAATCAATGATAGATTGGTGCACAGCATTAATAATATTTTTCAATGGATAATTATGCTTAAATACAAAACTCCTGCTACCCATTTATTTTTAGAATAAGAAAACTAAACAAAGGTTACTCCTTCCCTAACAATTTATCTTTCCTATGAGGAAATTCAATCTAAAAATCATGAATTTTTTTTAGACTAATTAATATCTTTGGGATAGACTCAAAAACGAGGAGCAATGTTTAATCAAATAAAAAAAGTATTTATCAAGTTAAATGAAGTATTGTAAGAGTTTTTGGATGAAAATAAGTAATAAAATAAATAAAAATGGTATAAGACACATTAGTCCTAATAAGCCTAAATAAAAAAATCCACTTTTTCCTTCTTTATTCTCATATTTACCCAAAGATAATCCGCCTAAAATCATAATCAGCAAATAAAAAAGTGGATTTAATTTAAATATCCATGATAAAAGCACGCCTATTGCTACAATTATGCACAATGGTTTATAGTATCTATTAAGCTCCATTTAACTACCATTTATCTTGTTATATATTTTTGTACTATTTTTATCCAATTTTAATGGAATATCTTACCAATAAGATCGTAATGAGGTCTTTGATGAACTGTTTTTGTTCATTTAAAAAGAAAAGGATTATAAATTCTTTGTTAGCTTGCAAATTTTGTGCTGAAATAGTCACCATAACTTGGTGCCGAAATAGTCACCATAAGTGTTATTTTTGGCACCTGTTTCATTTACTACTTGTTCAACACTCAGTATATTTGGAAATCCGCTATTAAATCCATTTCTCCACCCATAATATCTGATTTTGTAGGTTCCCCCTACTTTTAACTGGTTAAAAATATCCCTTGTATTAAATTTACCAAACAAGAAATTTTCCATATTAAAAAAACCTTCATTTTCCGTTGTGACTAGTAATAGTTGGTCTGCATTGCTTATCGTCATCATACCATTATTATTGGGAATTATTCCAGGTCTAGGTTCCCATCCTTGAACTGTGATTGTTTTTTCTTGTATAGATGGTACTTCATATGCATTGAACCAGTATACACAACCAATTGGATATATTACTATGATTGCTACAATAAAAACAAAAATAAATGTTATAATTTTTGATCCCCAGTGCTTTGATCTCTTATGATGTGATTCTTTGTGTTGTGGTTCATTGTGGTTTGATTCTTTGTGTTGTGGTTCATTGTGAAGTGATTCCTTGTGGTTCGATTTTTTCCATATTACTATCACAGAAATTATAGCGATAATTAAAGGGAGCACTACATACATGCCTATTTGTATCAAAAGTCCTTCTACCCAAGTTGGTGGTACAAACATTTTTTTTATTCTCCTTCTACTTAGCATGATTAAAAGAGTAATATTGTGTTAAACATATAACACAATTAAATTAGCCTATATTTGACTCCAAAATTTAATAAATTTATTTTAATTCATAAATTCATTCCAACTATCACTTATTTATATCCATATCCAAATTTCAGTCCATATTATATCCATCATAAGTCATAGAGCCTCATAATAAACTTCTTTGATCATCGTAGGTAATTGTTTCAAAGTTATATTTATTACTTTCTATTCGTATTTTATCATAAACATGCATCCTATGGATAAACAAATTCCTTAACCGAATGCAGGATGAGGATGGATTCTACCACGTCAACAGTCACATGATGCGTAAATTCTCACAACACCCACTAATAAACGCAGGAATGCCAGAGGAAATCCTGGAGCACATAGTGGGGCACAAGTTGAAGGATAGGTTAAGTGAGGCATACTTCCTAGCCGACTCAGACGAGTTAAGAAAAATCTACTTAAGATCTGTCTGTGAAAAGTTCTCCTGTAAAGTATACACTGGATGAGATAAGGGAATTGCAACGGCAGAATAACAAGTTATGCGATACAGTTGCAGAGATGAAAAAGGAAATAAAGGAACTTAAGGGTGAAGGTTAAGGGTTATTTTTTTTGATTAGTAGAGTCCCAATGCAAGGCGAAAAAAAATCTGAAAAGAGCAATATAAATAAATTATATTCAAGAATTTAAATAGAATGAATTAAGAGTTATTTTCTTTTATAAAATCAAATATTTTCTCACATAATTTTTTTGAATCTTTGGATAGGTTATTCCAACTTACAATATTCCTTTCAACTTTTTCGTAGAATTTCTTTTTCTTTTTAATTGGATTCCATGTGATTTGATTTCCACAAATCTTTTCTTTAATAAAATCTCCTAGATCTACATTTTTATAATCTTCTTCTCTGAAATTTTCATCTAATTGGATATTTCTGTATCTTTTATCATTTTTAAGAGTTTCAAGAATAACTGGTTTAGATAAAAGGTTTTCTATCTCCCAACAACTTAGTAATTCAAAATTATTACCTAATTTAACTCTTAGTTTATCATTATATTCCTTTTTTTTCTTATCTTTCTCAGTATCACCATCTCTTATTAATAACAACCTATTAATTCTCCTATCTTCATTATTCAAACTCAAATCTAATAAATTGCTGAGATCACTTCCGTTGTATATATAAAAGGAATAATGCCGATCTTCATCGAATTTTATAAAATTTTTATTATTCCTTTTCATATAATCTTGATAAATATTTAAATATCGTCGAATATAAAAAGCGTCCGTTGGTCCTTCTACCCAAATATTACAATTGGGAAGAAAAACAGAAGAACTTCGAATGCCCAATAAATTTAATAGGTTATTATCTCCAAAATCAACATTTTCAACTAAAAAGTTAGGGTTATTGTCATCATCTAAATATTTATTCACCGTGAACATTGAAATACCTTCAAAATCTAAAGAGATATCTAAAAAATGGTTGGAATGTGTTGTAAAAAAGAATTGAAAGTCTTCAAAACGTTTTTGGTTAAAGGTTTCAATCAATTTGCGTTGTAAACTGGGATGTAAAAGATGTTCAGGTTCTTCTATGAACATTAATACTTTTTTATTATCTTTAATTTTATCTTTATAGAGAAATAAAGGCAATGTAATTATTATAATGGATTGTATTCCATCTCCAAGATCATAAATTGGTTTTCCCTGTTCTTTACCAATTTTAACTAAGATAACATCTTTTTTGGTCCCGTCTTGGTTTTCAGCAGGGGTTAATTTAACTTTTTCATAACCAAAAAAATTTTCAGATAAATAAACCTCAAATTCTTCGATCATTTCTCGGTCTTTGTCATTTTCATTGAGCATGTGTTTTCTAATTTCTTGATATGCATTTAATCCTGAGAACACTATATTATCATCGAACTCTTTCTGTTTTTTAATATTAGTTTCGTCTAAAACAAAGTAATCGGCTATAGTGCGAATTTTATATACATCTCTGTCTATGTATTCTGGAGGGTAAATTTTTTCTCCTTTGAGACTAACTGCACTTTCTCCATAATTTATGGGTCTTAACCCTCTTAAAATAGGAATATAAACTTTAATAAATTCATATTTAAGTTGTAATTCTTCTATTGAACGATATTTCTTAAAATATTCCTTGAAATAAACCTCAAAGAGTTCTTTCATTTGCTTTCCGAATACTGGTAAACGAGTACCATCTAAAGATGAACTTTTTTCAGTTTCAAGTTTTTTAATCGCATTATATGAATTTACAATTGAATAACAAGGATCTTCACCTGAAATTAAAAAATCTAATTTTTTATTAGGAAGATTATCAAAAATAGGTTTGAAAATATCTATATTTTGATATTTTTTAAATTCTTTTTTCATTTTTGTATTTATTTCAGGAATAAACAAATTTAATTTATCAAAGTCTTTGTTACTAGGTACAAAATGAATTACATCTTCTTTGATAATATGTCTTAGCAATCGACTTTTACCAGAATTATTCTCACCAATAAAAATGTTAATTTTGGATAAATTCATTAATTTTTTTCCTTTTTTTCCTTCATCTGAGATAAAAAAATAAGAATCATTAGGTATTTTTAGCTCCTTAATTATATCACCCATAAGAATATCCTCATAATTAGATAAGAAAATGTTATATTAAAAGATTACGAATAATTGAAAAAATAGTTCAACAAGGTTTGAAGTTTATCGCTTAAAAACCAAACAGACTAAAAGTTAATCTTTCCCTAACTTTTTATTTTTTCTTCCCCATAATTCAACTAAAAAATCCCGATTTTTTAACTTAGACTAAGTAATATCTTAGGGATATACTAAAAAATAAGGAGTAATACCAAAACTATATATATTATCACAAATGACAGATAATGATAATTATAAATAATGGTAAATTACAACTAATACCATATAATGTATTCATGTTTAACATAGGGTGATTGTCATGCTCACATCGGTCCAGAAAGAAATACTACAGAGTCTCATAAATTTGTACCGCAACGCGGAAGGTATGTCCATTAAAGGGGAAGAAATAGCAGAAATGATGAACCGCAACCCCGGAACCATCCGTAATCAAATGCAATCCCTACGTAGTTTAGGTCTTGTTAAAGGAGTTCCAGGACCCAGAGGAGGATATAAGCCAACTATTGAAGCTTACCATACCCTAAATATTCAGGACACTGACAAAGAGGCTTTTGTGCCAGTATTCAAAAAGGGAAAACGTTTAAATGATATCACAGTGGCCAAAATCGAATTCACCAGCATACCCCATCCTGGAGAATGTGAAGCAGCCATCAAAGCCGTGGGAAACATTAAAACCCTGGACTTGGGAGATAAAATACGAGTGGGACCAACTCCAGTTAACAAACTGGTAATCGACGGCGTGGTAGTTGGCCGTGATGACATGGACAATATCATACTCCTGGACACTACTGGAATCCGCAGCATCCCCAAAAAAAGAGTAATAGACGTGGCCACAACGGATCTCATAACACTGGACGGACTCAGCACCATCAGAGATGCAGCAAGAGTACTATCTTCCAATGGAATTGAAGGAGCACCAGTGATGGATGATGACGAAGTCAGGGGAATGGTAACCCTATACGACATCAGCAAATCCCTGGCAGAATCACGGGAAGAACTGACAGTACTGGACATCATGAGCAAAAACATCGTCACCATACACGAAGACGTGATGATCGCCGATGCCATTGAACTCATGAACAAAAAACACATCGGCCGCCTGATAGCGGTGGATAAGGAAGGAAAAGCCAAAGGAATTGTCACCCGAACTGATCTTCTCGACAAAATCGCTGGCCTCAAATAGAGATCAGTGAAGATTCATTGCAGATCGAGATCTGCAAAATTCAAATATGAATCTATAAAAAAAACCTAATTTTAAATAAATCCAGCACATAAACTAAACTAAACCAATACTTTTTAACTGAAATTATTTACAGTACACTACTTTTACAGTATGCTACTGTAATTTTTACAATAACAGTTCTAATACCTATTAGATCTACTTTTAACCTAAAGGAAGTATGAAAAACTGAAAATCCAACACATGAACATAGGCCCTAAAATGACCACCCTCCAGTTAATAGAGGAAATGGGAAAAAGCGGAGTACTGGGAGCAGGTAGAATATACAGGGCCACTAAACTCCTGGAAGAAGTAATACAGGATGATGAAACCACAGTATTTCTAAGTGTAGCCGGACCCATGGTTCCAGGAGGTCTCAGAAAAGTCATCCATGATCTGATTGATGCTGGATACGTAGACGTCCTTATAACCAGTGGGGCCAACCTCACCCATGACTTACTAGAGGCATTTGGAGGTGCACACTACCGTGACCAACACCATGATGATGAAAAACTCTGTCAGATGGGAATGGGACGGATAGGAGATATCTACACTAAATCAGAAGATTTTGAAGTGTTTGAATCCAAAATAAACATGATAATGGGCCAAATAGCAGAAAAAAACAATAAAATCAATATTCGAGATTTTCTAACCCAGATAGGCCACCTAATTGATGATAATAATTCCATACTCCACACTGCAGCAGAAAGAGGCGTCCCTATATATGCCCCTGGACTAATTGACAGTATGATGGGATTGCAACTCTGGATGTTCACCCAAGAAAACCAGTTAACCCTGGATGCAGCCGGAGACATGCACGAACTCTCAGACATTGTATATGGCTCCCAGAAGGTAGCCACCGTAATACTGGGAGGAGGATTACCCAAACATTATGCCCTGGCCTCCAACATACTAACTGGAGGAGTAGATGCAGCTATCCAGGTTACCATGGATCGCAGTGAAGCCGGCAGCTTAGGTGGAGCACCCCTGGAAGAAGCCAAATCATGGGCCAAAGCCAAGTGCGGATCCAGATTGGTTACAGTTATTGGAGATGCAACCATAATATTCCCCCTGATGGTAGCAGGGGCCATGGAATCAATAAATAAGGATGATTAAATTATTTTAAGAGCGATTAAATTATTTTGAAGATATAAGTGGTTGTAAAATTCTAGAAGTTTTAAATTTAAGGGGTTTAACAGTTTATGTTCTTAGAGGCAGTTTTATATGCTTTATCCGGATTTTTCATGAAATTCTCTGATGATGCCCTTGACCAGAAAGATAACACCTTACTGGGCGTTGCCAGTGGATTACTCTGTGTTGCAGGAATAGGATATTTGGCAGTGAATTTCTCTGATGCAGCCACCATTTTCCTGGCCATACTCCTGGGAACTGTATTATCAGCCAAAGTGGATAAAATAGGTCATATGGTAACTTTAATTGTGTTTCTGGTCATCCTGTTTATATGGGGCATACCTACCATTGGAATTATCACTCTGGCAATATGCACCCTGGCAGCATGGCTGGATGAAGTGGGAAATGATAGGGAAAGTTTTGAAGGGAAAAAAATACTAGAAACATTCTTCAACTATCGCTGCGCCCTGAAAATCACAGTGTTGATCCTATCTATTTTAGGAGGCCTCCCATTAACATCTCAAATTCCTGGTTTGAATTTTTTCCAGCCAGTAACTTTTATTTATTTCATGTTATTTGATCTGGCCTATGAACTTGCCGGGTTAAAGTTTGATAGAATCTATCATGGACTGCAGGGCATCTACCGGGTCTTCAGCTAGGTATATGCTGCGACCAACAATAAGTGCATCAGCAAACTGAAGTGTTTCCCGGGGATTACCTCCCTGCACACCCACACCTGGAGATATGATGAATGATTCTTCTCCCACAATATCCCTTATCATCTTCAACCGATCCAGGCGCGTGGAAGGACCTACATAGTTTTTGATGCCCAGTTCCACACCCATGCTGGCTATATTCATGGATACTGGCTGCAGGAAATTTGTAGCACCAGGATGGGACATTTCAGTCAGAAGGAATATTTCTTTTCCATGTTTTTGGGCGGATTCAAGGCAACTTTTCACACTATCTGATCCCACAAATCCATGGACAATGAGTGCATCTGCACCAGATTTGAAAGTAACATCAGCAATCTTCTGATTGGTTGCAGGTATATCTGCCACTTTAAAGTCACAGATGATCTTAGAACCATATTCTTCCTTAATCTTACTCACAGATTCCAGTCCCTCAGCCAAAACAAGGGGATAACCTATTTTAACAGTATCCAGAAAATCAGAAATTTTATCCATTAATGCCATGGCCTCAGCAATACTGGAAACATCCAGTGCCAGGATGATATTGTGTTTAACCTCCATGGAAGTAATTAGATTTTTGATCTTTAAATGATTTTTTATTAAATCCCAAATCATTCAGTTAAAAAATTTCATTGAAGTTAATATCAAATATTTACACTTATTACAATAATAAATCCCAAAAATTAGTCAAAATAGGCTGAGAATTTAGCATACCTTTATAAGCAACCACACCAATATTAACTCAGCCATTTCTAATGGCAATTTTGGAAGTGAATATAAATGTTTGGAAATAGTTACGGTAGAGATGAAAGAGAAAATTCTTCTCCTATTAATGAAGGGGACGAATTTGATGTTAAAATTGAAGATTTAGGTAGGGATGGTGACGGCATAGCTCGTGTAGAAGGTTTTGTTGTCTTTGTTTCCGGGGCTAAAGTCGGTGACGAAGTCAAAATCAGAATCAACTCTGTCCGAAGGAATTTCGGTTTTGCAGATATAGTAGAATAAATGTGACATGAAGAATCATTCTTGAAAGAAATAAAACTCATTTTTATTATTTTTTAAGAATTATTAAATTTAAAGCCATTTCTAATGGCAATTTTGGAAGTGAATATAAATGTTTGGAAATAGTTACGGTAGAGATGAAAGAGAAAATTCTGCCCCTATTAATGAAGGGGACGAATATGATGTTAAAATTGAAGATACTGGAAGAGATGGCGACGGCATAGCTCGTGTTGAAGGTTTTGTTGTCTTTGTTTCCGGAGCTAAAGTCGGTGACGAAGTCAAAATCAAAGTCAACTCTGTACGAAGGAACTTTGCCTTTGCAGAAGTTGTAGAATAAATAAAAATCAAATCTTCAAAAACTAAAAAGGGGTAAAAATCCTATTTTTATTCCCTTTGGATCCTTTTTTAAATTCATCAATCATGAGAATTTATTCAATCGTTTTTTTATATCTGGAAATTTACAACCATTTTTTATCGATTTATAACTCTTTTTGAGATTCATAGTCATTTTTATAGATTTACAACCATTATAGATTTACAACCCTTTTTGAGATTTATACTCCTTTTTATAATCATTCCCTGTTTTTCTAGTTCAGGTTTAAGTTATCAACCACTGAAACGATTTCTTCGGCTTGTTTTAGAGTCTGATTGTAGGATTCATAGGTGTAGGTTTCGTATATGATCGAGGGGATCCCTGCGTCTATCAGTGGAATTGTGACATAAGCAGGACTGGTTGGTGACGGAGGAGAATATATAACCAGCCAGTTAGCCTGAGATTTTATCTGAAGAGCGGCATTTTCGGCTTTTTCAGATTTTGTGGGTATGTAAAGGAATCGTGTGTACTGGTAACCTCCATTATCTTCATTGGAGTGCACATCAATCACTAAATCCATGGATATGTTCTTAATATCCGGAACCACATATTGGTTGGCTAATAATTGGCCATTATTCCTGCCTTTATTGTAATCCTCTGCATTCTGGGTGACATTAACCCGATAAATGTAGTAACAATTTTTAAGGGATTCATTCTGGTTTATCACTGATTCTACGATGGCGTTGTGTGATTGGTATTCCAGGGGATGCACACCAACTATGTAGGCTACTCTGTGGGGGGAGTTGGCATTTCCATATGGTCCGTCACGGATGACGTAACCATATTCAGTTTTTCCCAGGACAAAACTGCTGAATGTGGAGGTGCCATTTTCAGTTGATTGAAATATTTTAAAAAAAGTAAATGAGGAAAAAACACTGACACAAAAAATAATCACTAGAATAATCACTAGTTTAGCATTTTTTCCCATCTTTTGGACCTCGTAACTGGAAATTATCTCATAACTGGAGCTATAGTCACTCTCTTAAACGATGGTTACACTTGTTGGTAACTCGCCAGTGGATCCATACTGGGTTAAAGCCTTTGAATACAGGGTTAATAAAGTATTGGGGGATAAATCGGGTTGTCCTGATACTTTTATTCCTATATAGTTAGGAGATTGTCCATTATTGTCCATCCAAGTGTAGGTTCGCTGTGCCATATCCAAATATTCTGCTTTGGTGATGGTGGTGGATGTGACTGTTCCGTATGGATTTTCAGCATCTCCATACTGACCAATGGGGATGTTACCTGTTTCTCCATTGTTCACCATTATAATTCCCCTTGAAAGAATGTAGAGGCACTGGTTTTTGTCAAGGTTAACTCCAGAGTATTCAATGCTGTTAAAGTCTGTTCCTGCGTATGTTACTGCCTCGGCAAGTTGTGGAAGTTCAGAAACTGGGAATCCATTGCTCAGTGACACGGGATTCTCAGTGGTGCCAGTGTTAGTGTTTGAGTTACTATCTGTTCCTGTGGAGCTGGGTGCGGTTAAGAGATATCCAACAAAAACAGCTAATACTACAACTAATATTACTATTACAGCTATCAAAACCTTGTTTCCTGTGCTCATGCCTTTTTTTGTTTTCGAACGTTGAGATTTGCCAAAGGACGTGGTTGCCTTTAGTTTAGCACCACATTTTTCGCAGTAGGTGGCATCTAATTTGTTGTTATGTCCACATTTTTCACATTTCATAATCAAAACCCCCCAATTTATGGTGATGGATCTGTTACTCCCCTTTATTTGTGTTATACTACAATTTTTTTTCTAAGTTGAATTCCTTTTTATATTCTATTAATTGTTTTAGTATGTAATTACTATTATAGTTCTGTTCATAGGATATTATCTGTTTATACACAATTTTGGTTTAAATTGGTATAAATTTGGGAAAATTCATTTAAGTTATGACAGTGAATTTAGTTATTGTGTGGTGTTTTATAACACTACACGCCCCCCCCCCTTAATTAATTTTATATAATCACCTCATTTTTTTTTTAAATATTTTTTTATAATACTTTGCCCTACTTTATTTAATGGCAGCAAATACTCTGTTGAGAATTGATGTATTAGTGTGGGATGAATTGTTGGATTAACTGGCCTTTTTAGGATAATTTATCATGTATAAAATCTTGGGATTATTTTTATTACGGATAACCCAAAAGATATCAATTTTAGATGATTTTTTTTAAAGTAAAAGTGAAAAGTTTATAAGGTCCTTCTTCTAAATGGAATTGTAACCAGAGATGACATGATGGAAATGTATGACTTTTGAGTCGTGTAATATGAGTATTCAATTATTTCAAAGGGAAAAATACTTCCAATTATGTCATTTATTGGAAAATCTCTAAAAAAAGAGTTTTTAACTCTATTAAAGAATAAAGGAGGATTAAAATGCATATTATGGAAGGTTTCTTGCCATGGCAATGGTGTTTATTCTGGTATATTATAGCCTTGCCTGTGGTAGCTTACGGTATTATACAGTTAAAAAAGATAACTGATGAGAATCCTGAATCAAAACCGTTATTGGCAGTTTCAGGAGCATTCGTTTTTGTTCTATCATCATTAAAACTACCTTCAGTTACAGGTAGCTGTTCTCATCCTACTGGTACTGGTTTGGGTGCAGTGCTCTTTGGACCGGCTGTGGCCAGTGTTCTGGGATTCATTGTCCTGATTTTCCAGGCTTTGCTTTTAGCACACGGTGGACTAACCACTCTGGGAGCTAACACATTTTCCATGGGAATTGTAGGTCCTGTGGTAGCTTGGTTGGTTTACAAAGGTTTTCAAAAGGCAGGAGGACACACACTATTAGGTGTATTCTTTGCAGCTGCTTTAGCTGACCTCATGACCTACGTAACCACTGCCATCCAGTTATCCCTGGCATTCCCAGTACCCAGCTTTGCTGTAGCTTTCAACAATTTCATGTATATATTCGCAATTACCCAGATACCTCTGGCCATTGCCGAAGGACTGTTAACTGTGGTAATATTTGATTACATCATGAAACTGAAACCAGACATCCTGGAAAGCTTGAAAGTCATCCCCCCTAAAGTGAAAGAAAAAGTACAGGCGGTGGTATAGATGGATAGTAAATACTACATTGTCATACTTGCCCTGGTGGCCATCATTGCCATTCTTCCCCTGGCCATGTACAGTGGTATGGGTGAAGATGAGGGCTACTTTGGTGGGGCTGATGGTGCAGCTGGTGAAGCAGTGGAAGAAACTGGATATGAACCATGGTTCAGCTCTATCTGGGAACCGCCTAGTGGTGAAATTGAAAGTTTACTTTTTGCCCTTCAGGCAGCCATTGGAGCCATAATAATAGGATACGTCTTTGGATATTACAATGGCCAGGCCAAAGAAAGACGCAAACAACAAAAAGAATAAATTGATGCGTGAACTACTTCAGGAAAAATGAAAAACTAAATATTCAATAAGAAACATTAAGTAAAATTTAAAATAAAGGAAAGTTGAATATTTAGAAAGTAAAAGTTATTGGGGTACAAAAATCAGCTGGTAACAAAAACATGTTTGAAAACACATTGGATAACTATGCTCACAACAATGGTTTGAAAAACACAAACACTTTGTTCAAGGTTTTGTTTGGAATTTCAACCATGTTGGTGAGTTTGATATCCACTTCTCCAGTTGTACCCCTGATAATAACTTTAGTGATGTCGTTTTTGATCATCTTCCTGGCTAAAATCCCCTGGAAGTTCTACCTGAAATTTCTATTCATTCCTTTCATTTTTGCAATTATAACTTTCGTATTCATGTCTATTTTTTTTGGGGTGGGACAACACATTCTGGAACTGGGAATATTCAACCTGGCAGTGACTGTTGATGGTTTTAACCGAGGTTTGCTGGTTTTTGCAAGGATAATGGGTGGTTTCACCTGTTTGGCCTTTCTGGCATTGACCATTCCCATGACTGAACTTTTCAGTGAACTGGAACGTTTAAAGATCCCCCAGATAGTCCTGGAAATAGCAATGCTCATGTACCGTTACATATTCGTATTTTTAGATGAGGCAATGAACATGTACCATGCCCAGGAAACACGTTTAGGTTATATATCCCTTAAAAAAAGCTTCAAATCCATGGGCATGTTAACCAGCAACCTGTTTATCAGAACATGGTATAAGGGTGAAAAATCATATCTGGCCATGCAATCCCGATGTTATAATGGTTCTATAAAGACATTGAAAGAACCAACAAGCTTGAAAAGTATTGGAGCACGCAATTTATGTCTGTTCATCAGCTTCGAAGCACTCCTACTGGTGGGCGTATACCTTACTGGAAGTTTCAGAATCTTTTGAAATAATCTGATTGCTGAAAAAACTAGCAGATTTTCCAACCCTTTATGCATCTAATTTTTAAGATTTTTTTTTCAATGTCCATTTTTTTAAAATAGTTAATAATAGGGTAAATCTTTAAATAGGGGATGATAAAACCACTATTATAAAAATAAGGGATAAATATAGTTCCAATTGAAGGTACCACACATAGTTTTAGCTGTTGTCTTCTGTTCAATTGGTTTCTAATTTAATATCCCCTAACCAATGATTACAGGAGACACTAAAATGAACTCTGAATTTCTACAGGACAAAGAAATAATCGTAGCCTCTAACCGGGGACCAGTGGTATTCAAACCAGATGAATCTTGTGATGAAATTGAATTGATAAGGGGTGCAGGAGGAATAGTGGGATCAATGATACCCTTCCTTCAAAAAACGCATGGAACATGGGTTTCTTCTGCAATAGGAGAATGTGACCATTATATGAACAACAGGTATCATGGCAAAGTACCTATACCCCTAAAAAACCCTGAATATTATGTTCAATTTATCAAAACAGAAGAAGATGTTTATAACAATTTCAATGGCAAATTTGCAAATCCACTATTGTGGTTTATTCATCATTCCATGTGGAATTCCCCATACTCACCATGTGCAGATGACGAAATGCATCAAGCATGGGATTCATACAAATATGTGAACTCCCGGTTCGCAGAAGCCATAAGTGAAGATGTTTCTAAATCAGCAAAAACCCCCATAGTAATGTTGCAGGATTATCATATTTATCTTACACCTAAACTGATAAGAAAACAGCATCCCGATGTTTTAATGAGCCAGTTTGTCCATATACCCTTCCCTTCACCGGAAATATTCCAGCAGTTACCTAACCATATGCAAGTGGAGATCCTGGAAAGTGTGCTAACCAACAACATCCTGGGATTTCATATTCGACGTTACATGGATAATTTCCTGCGAACAGTTAAACAGATCCTACCCACGGCTTCAGTGGATCATGTTTCAGGAGACATTTTATACAATGGACAGATCTGCCATGTAAGAACCTACCCCATCAGCATTGACATAAAAACACTCCAGAAGCATGGGAAAAACTCCAATGTCATGAGTAAAATGAGAGAAGTTGATGAAATAGTAGGAAACTGCAAATTAATCTACAGAACAGACAGAACAGACTTATCTAAGAATATCATCCGAGGATTCCAGGCATACGACATGTTCCTAGATAAATATCCAGAATGGCGAGGGAAAGTTAAGTTTGTGGCAACTTTAATGCCATCAAGACAGGATATAAAGATCTACAGAGAATACACTGATAACATAAAGGATATAGTTGAAACCATCAACCAGAAATACGCCACTACAGATTGGGAGCCCATCAAATATATTTGCAGGGGAGATTATGATTTAGTGGTTGCCCTCCTGAAACGATACAACGTTCTATTGGTTAACCCTATATTGGATGGTATGAACATTGTGGCCAAAGAAGGAAGCATCTTAAACGAAAATAATGGTGTGTTGGTTCTTTCAACAGGGGCAGGATGTTATGAAGAATTAAAAGATGGAGCAATCTGCATAAATCCCTATGATATAAGACAAACTGCAGAATCACTGGACATGGCACTGTTAATGGATGATAAATCCAAATCTCTCTTGCTCAACGAGGCAAAGGCAGCTATTGGGCGCAATGACCTGAATAAATGGGTATCTGATCAATTAAGGGATATCGAAGCAGTAATCTACGATAGACAGGAAATCAGATCAGAAGATGGTGAAGAAGCGGTTCGTATGAACTAAATAGAATCAATGGATGTTGGATAAATAAAAATGAATATTTCCATGGGAGATACAAATGGAACATATAAAATCAGATTATAAATTTCCGTTGGTAACCATGAAAAGGACAGTGTTTAGTTTTGGTTCAACTCAATGACTTCTTAAAAACTGCCGAAAAAAAGAAAGCTTTACCTAAAGTTATTGCATATAACAGAATTGATGGTCCAGGCTCTAGTTTAGATTTAGACAAATTTCAGCAGGCTTTTTGGAGGCTGCCTCACATCCCAGATGACGATGATCCTGCCTGGAAATGGACCCAGAACCTTCCAAGAACTGTGGGAATAACCATAAACACTGGAACTAAAATTGAAGTTCATCCTTTTGATCCGGATCTTATCGGTGTGAAATCGGTTGAATATGAAACTGAAGTCATTGCTCATCCAGGTGAAGTAGTCCCAGTTAGTGAGAATTGGTTACTTAAAATAATTGAAATATTCAACCTTTCGGGTGTTATGTTTGTTTTGAAAAATCTTCGCAAAGGTATACACTCTTCAGGATTGGGAGGATCATCAACTGCCACAATTGGTGTGTGTATACTTGCAAATGAATTGGCCGGACGACCATTTAAAAAGATTCAGCTGATATCTATGGCTTCCCGCATTGAACAGGGCTTGGAATTAAGTATTACTGGAACTCAGGAACAATCCAATGTTCTTTTTGGGGGAGTAACTGATTATGTCTGGTTCCCCTGGGGAAAACCCGAACATCCAGGCACAGGTTATGGTGAATCTTTACGTTACGAACTCGTACCACCAGATGATTACGGGCTTTTAGAGGGAAGAATGGCTATTTTCCATTCAGGGCAGCATCGTCAAAGTTCAGAAGTTAACCGGTCATGGATGAATTCTTTTTTGACTGAAGAGGGATATAGATTACATTCACAGAAGATGAAACTAGCATACATGTATCGTGAAGGTTTAAGGCTGCAAAAATGGCACCATGTCCTTGAATCCATAGAAAAATACCGTAAAATACGGACAAAACTGTGTGAAGGTTATATGGAAAGTTCATGGGACTTACTGGAACGTGCTAAAAGTTGTAACAGTACAGTTTTCCCATTGGGTGCTGGTGGAGGTGGGGGAGTACTTTTATTTTCTCCTAACCCAGAATCATTGGACAAATTGCGTGACGATCTTACTGGTATTTACAGTGAAATCCCCTTTAAAATACGATCAAAGGGTCATGAAATCAGCAATACAAAAATTACGGAAAATTATTGAAGTGATACCCAGCATTAGGATTAAACTAAGAGAAAATCTATTGAAAGTTAAGTTTCAAACTCTCCAGCACTTTTTAATTTTTCAATATCTTCAAATTGTTCACTGATCCAGTGGTATATTGTTCTTTGAGACACAATCTTCTGCAAATTCTCGAATCGTTGGCATCTTTCTTTTTTATCCATTTCCAGTGCATCGTGATAAGCTTCAGCCGTTTGACTGATATCGAAGGGGTTCACTACCAGCACGTTATCTTTAAGCTCCTCAAAACAACCTGCTTTCTCTGATAAGATTATAACACCCTCTTTCTGGTTGACTGCAGATGCTTCCTTGGGTACTATGTTCATACCGTCTGCAATGGGATTCACTATCATACAATCATAATTTTTGAAAGCAGCAACTACCAGTTTATAATCGGCTTTAAATATAAATTCTATTGGTTTCCAATCCTCAGTACCGTATTTAACATTTATATCCTTAATCACATCCTCAATATCATGATAATAGTTGTGGTATTCTCTAATCTGTTGTCTGGTGGGTTTTCCAGTGATTAAAAATTTTACTTTACCTTGATATTGGGGATATTTATGTAAGAAGAGTTCATAGGCCTGAAATCCCCGGATAATATTTTTACTCAGATCTGCACGGTCGGTCCGGTAGAAAAGAAAGCAATCCTCCTTTATTTCTTTTATCAGGTTCTCTTTTTTGAGAACTTCATCTGAACTGGCCATTTCTTTAATTCCTTCATAATCTATGGAAATTGGATAACTTCTAACATGAGTGGCCTGTCCATTGTACCAGACAATTCCCTTTTTATAATCAACTTGGGCACCGTATTCTTCACAGGTCTGAAGGAAATTGGTGGCGTAACGGGGAATATGAAATCCAAGAAGATCGTTGGATAATAATCCTTCAATAATGGCTTTCCTCATATATTCAGGTATTATGCTAAAATATTCTGATTGGGGCCATGGTATGTGAATAAACTGGCTTAAAAATGCTTTTTTCATTTTTTTCCGGATGTAGGTGGGGCATAAATAAAGATGGTAATCTTGCAACATTATGAGGGGTTCTTTATTGTTCCTTTTACTTTCTGCCACTACTTTTTCTGCAAATTTTTTATTCACATATGTGTAACCCTCATCCCATGCTTGATGTATATTATCATCAATATCAGGGGTGTAGGGGCTGTTCCACATGTAGTGCTGAACAAACCAGAGTAGGGGATTGCTTATTGTACTGTAATAAAATTCATACTGTTCCGGGTCAACCACCACAAATGGCACCCAAAAAAGGGGATCCTTCTCAGGAATTGGCACTCTGTTGTCTGGAAATCGTTTGGCTATTTCCATATCTCCCGGAGTCATTGCACTGGCAATCCAAACTCCGTTTAAGGATTCCATCAGAGGCAGTAATGTAGAAACAAGACCACCCGCCCCTCTTTTCATCTTTATTTTACTGTCATATTTATAAAATTCCACTGGACCCCTATTTGAAACCACAATTAAATTTTTATCCTTTAAAAAATCTAAAATTTTTTTTTGGTTTGGAAAATTCACTCTAACACCCTCAGATAACAATGATTTTTCATATATTACCTATCAGTACACAGTTTTCTCCAGATTTTCATTACTTATTTTTAATGAGAAGAAATCAGCATTAACTCTGAATTTAAACATTTTCTATGATTTTTTTCACATTTTCAGTTAATTCTTGCAGTTTTGAAGCAGATTTTGATTCAATATAAACTCTTACCAATGGTTCAAATCGGGAAGGCCTGATTAATATGAAAGATTCTTCGAGATCAACCCTAATCCCATCTATGGTGTTAATATTATCTCCTGATTCGAATTTATCCATAAAAGTTTCGATAACCTCATCTTTTTTCTCATGTTCACATTCTATGGTGAATCCAGTTCGGTTATACTCTTTTACATTCCCTGCCAGTTTAGATAATGTGGTGTCTTCTTTGGCTAAAATTTCCAGCATTTTAACAACTGCATAAATGGCATCGAAACAGGTCTGGAATTCTGGGAAAACATACATACCTGGTTCATCCCCTCCGAAAACTGCATTATTGGATTCTATTTCGTTTAAAACATTATTGACTGAAGTTTTTATAAGTTGACCTCCGGCATCTGTTACGATTTCTTCCAGGGACTGAGATGCAACTATTGATGAAACAATGTTACCTCCAGGGTTATCCTGAAGAGCATACTTGGCAAAAATCCCCAGCACAGTTTGTTCCCGAATTATGTTTCCTTCGTGATCAATGAAAACAACCCGATCACAATCATTGTCTAACACAATACCCATATCCGCACCTATTGATGTTGTCAGTTCTGATACTAAAGAAATCCTTTTAGGGCTCGGTTGAGGGAAATCACCGGCAGATTCACCATCCATACTACCTATTTGCACGGTCTCGCAACCAATTTTTTCCAGTATCTGGGGGGTGAATGGTTTATCAACATCCTTTGTTTTATCCAAAACAACTAAAAATCCCTTATTTTTTAGGATATCGCTGGCTGCTTGTTTGAGAATGGCTCTCACATAAATATCCCTGTATTCATAAACATATTGCAAAGCTCCTATCTGGTTCCATGGTACTTGTTTGGGATGGGATTCCAGGGGAATTTCATGGTCACTGAATATTTTAATATCCACATCTTCAGGTCTTAGATGGGATTTGCTGATGCTGATGGTTGTTGTGGCGTTATAAAAATCCTTCCCATAATGTATTACTGGTATGGGGGCAATTCCAAAATCAACCACATCTGTACCGGCTGCCATCAGGCCGGTAGTCAATGATCTTTTTATCATTTGAGAGGTAACATTAAAATCTCTGCCCACCACAACTGGCTTCCCAGGACCAATGAAATTGCCGACTATGGTGCCTAAGTGTGAAGCAAATTTATTGGTGATCTCTGTGTTAACTATGCCTCTAATGTTCTGCACATATTTTGCCATGATATTTCCTCAATAATTGTTTAATGCTTCAAAAAAAATTTTGATCATGTTACAATGGGATAATCCGAGTCAACAATTGATTCAGGTAAAATTACAGTACTGTTGTATATGGATCTTTTTGACCGTACCCGGCTATGGGATCCTAGGTGTACATGGCTTCCTAAAATTGCCCCTTTTTCTATATAACTTCCCCGTTCAATAACACAATCAGAGTCCACAATACAATCTTTTAGATAAGAATCTTCTTTTATGGTACTATCTGGGAAAATTACCGATCCTTTTATGGTTGATTTCTTTTCTAAATGCACATTATCACCGATAACGGTATTTTGACCAAGCACGCAGTTTTCCTCAATAACACAGTTATCCCCCATTACCACGGGTCCGATTAACCTGACCTTGTTTCCAATTTTTACACCTTTACCAATCCAGATATCGCCCAGTCTCCCCACTCCTTCTGGTAATTTTCTTCCATAGGGTTTTGTTTTAATCTTTTTGTTTAGGACATCGTAATTTGCTTGAAGATATGTTTTAGGCCTTCCCACATCATTCCAATAACCGTCAAGAACATATCCATATATCCCTGCTTGTTCTTTGATTAGTTGAGGGAAAACATCCTGAGAAAAGTCAACTTCACCTTTTTTAGTACTTATGTAGTCGAGTATCTCTGGTTCCAGGATGTATGTGCCAGTGTTGGCCATTTTACTGAAAACTTCCTGGGGAGATGGTTTTTCTAAAAATTTAATGATCTGATTTTCATCATCCAGTACTGCGATACCAAAATGACTGGGATTGTCAACTGGTGTCAGCACCAGTGTGGCAAGGGCCTTATTTTCCTTATGAAAGCGTAGAAGTTCATTTAAGTCCACATCAACTAACACGTCTCCACTTAAAACAAAAAAAGTATCATCAATATATTTAGCTGCTTTTTTAACCCCTCCCGCGGTTCCTAATGGTTTTTGTTCTACTGAATAAAGTATGTTCATATCAGGGTAGTCTTCTTCAAGTAAATTTTTTATCTGGCTTTTTAAATAGCTTAAAGTTACTATTAATTCATCATACCCTGCTTTTTTCACTTTTTCGACTATGTATTCTATCATGGGTCGGTTAGCCACAGGAATCATGGGTTTTGGTCTGGATAATGTCAATGGGCGAATTCTACTTCCTTTGCCTCCTGCCATCAAAACTGCTTTTATCATATTATATCACTCTTAGCCACGCTATAGGTGCCTATACCACTGTAATTATATTTTTTATAGTAGATATAGTAGGTGGTGAAAAGTTGATTCTAAGCTGTTTTTCCCTTTTTTAATGCATAAAAATAGCTGGATTAGTTTAACAACCATTGAAAAAATTTAAGCACATCATCTACTCCGTTGACAAAAAAAGATGATCCTTTCTTAACATAGGAAGGTATTTCACTGGAGAGTACCAAAACACTTGCACTCTTAATTTTTCTTTTCTTTTCCAGTTCGTTCAGTTTATTAAAGGCATCTGAATCAGTGATATCATCACCTAAATAGATAACTTTTTGCAAATTATATTGTTCGATAATATTATTGATTATGGTACCTTTATCACAGCTAACAGGGGGTTTAAGCTCTACTAACTGGCGTCCCTCTGATATTTCCAGTTCCCTGCATTCTGGATCATTATGGAGTGAGTTTAATATTTTATCCCGAGGATTTTCTGAGGGATTAGAGAGTCGGTAATGAATGGAATAACAAATTCCTTTATCTTCAAATATCAAACCATTTATATGGGATAAATCACTATTTTTGACCTTTTTACCTACTTTTTTGATTTGAAAACGATATTTTTCTGCTTCAGGATTTCTAATGAGATGATTATCCTTTAAAAATTCCATTCCATGGTTTCCAACGTAAAGGAGTCCTTCAACCCCCACCATTTCCCTGGCGTTTTTTACAGATCTACCACTGATCACCGCCACTAATGAGAACTTTTCCTTTAATTGAACCAGTTTTTCCCGCACAGAATTAGTTACTACAGCGGTTTCCGGTGTTGGGGCTATTTCACTAATGGTTCCATCTATATCAGTCAATAAAGCAGTAGAAGGATCATTCTTAAAGGTTTCAAGATCTTTGAGATTATTAAAAAGATATTTTGTCACATAAAAACCTCCAACTCCATCCAGAAACTTAATATAACAGCCTTTCTGCTTATTAACACCATGGTACTCGTCATATGAGTTAAAAAACACTTTTCAAAGCATCGACTGTTTTGTATGGATCATCTGCCACAACTGAACTTCCATAAAGTTCCATACCACCCATATCTGCAGTGGACTTCAAGAGGCTTCCACGATCCACAATCCGAATTATGTAGGGAAAACCTCCTTTTTTATAATAAGGAGGGATAGATATGGATAGATTAAAACTAAAAACTCCAAGGGTATCAATAAAACACCTTAATACTCTGAAAATAGTATCTTTCGCCATGATATCATCTGATGGGTTTCTGGGTGATATAATTATAACTTCTTTTTCTTTGATGGGGGTGATACTTGCAAAAAAATTGATATCTCCATGCTGGGCAGAAAGTCCCATGGAATGGTGAACTAGGTAAATATCCTGGAAGTAATCGGCACCATATTCTTTTTTATATTTTTGGTATGTTTCCATGAGAGTTTTTACTCTTGCATATGGTTCTTTACTCATCAGGATCTGGCAGTGCCCGTGTATCTGGGATGCTCCAGCCCGAGGCAGACAATTCCAGACAAAAAATGGAAATTCAAATTGAGGGCTATGATTGTTTACAGCTTCAAACCAGGCAAAACTTGTGTCTATGTAATCTGATAATTCTTTCAGAGTGAATTTGAGTGGGTTATGATTGTTGAATATAACTAAACTGCTCCAAACATCATATTTTGCCAGATTAGCCGCAGTAATGGAATGTTCTCCCACTAGGCGTCCAAAAACATCTTCAGGAGTGTATTTTTCCGGTTGGCAGAAATCACATCCATTTTCTGATTCTGCGACCAACTTGGAAATGTATTTTTTTTCTTTTTTGAGATCTTTTCCTTTAATTCCAGGTCGGTCAGCCCTTAGGGAATTGAAAAGAGTACTTTCACCCGTCCATTGGTTGTGAATATTTATTATTTTTTGATGTTCAATTCTGGCTACTGTTTCCTCAGCAGATTCAATGATCTTTCCAGTGGAGTCACGCCGTCCAAAATATTTTAATGTTTTAGCCTTAAAAGAATCAGGAATTATTTGAGATCCTAATCCAGAATCAAATCTGTAAATTCGTTTAAAGGTAGAATAGGCGGTTGCATCCGTTACACGAAGGTTTTCAACCCTTTTTTCCAAATCCATTATTGAATTTATGTTATCAAACATCCAATAATTTACATGGGGAATCCGATGGTAATCATAGAGATTGGTGAAACTTTAAAATTAACAATACCAACGGTATCTCCTTTATTATTTATGGTGAAGGCTTGATTTATATTTTATCACTAACCTTTTTTTTGGGCAAAAATTTATTTCAAGGTGTAAAGTGTTATGGTGATGTGAATTTTCGTGATATCGTGAAATTTCATGGTAATAATGTCACGATAATAAAAAGTCCAGTTAATTAGTCCAGCCCAAAGGTTATATGTGTAAAACTCTTAAATATCCATATTAACAAAAAAAATTTAGTCATATTTGCTCATTTGATTGCATTGCGTTTTTAAAAAAATTAAAAGGGGAAATATCCACGAACGTCATAGAAACTAAAGATGTCAGTTACCAGTATCCCGATGGCACACTGGCCTTAAATAAGGTCAAGTTCCAGGCACCTAAAGGAGAAATCATAGCCCTTTTGGGTCCTAATGGTGCGGGTAAATCAACTCTATTCCTCCATTTTAATGGAATACTCAAACCATCCTCAGGAACAGTTGTGGTTGATGGTAAACCCATGAATTATGATAAAAATGGGTTAGTGCAGGTTCGTCAGAAAGTGGGTCTGGTGTTCCAGAATCCTGATGACCAGTTATTCGCTCCCACAGTCTCAGAAGATGTGGCTTTCGGACCCCTAAACATAGGTCTCCATCCAGAAGAGGTGCAAAAAAGAGTTTCTGAATCCCTGGAGAAGGTAGGTATGGCAGGATATGAAGATAAACCACCACACCACCTTAGCGGAGGTCAGAAGAAACGGGTGTCCATAGCAGGTATCCTGGCCATGCGTCCGGAGATCATGGTCCTGGATGAACCCACCAGTGGACTGGATCCCAAGGGAGCTTTCCAGATCATGAAACTCCTCATTGAACTTAACAGAGAGGGTATGACCATTGTCATAGCCACTCATGATGTGGATATCGTGCCTATCTATGCCCATAAAGTTTACGCTATAAGTAAAGGAGAGATCATTAAAGAAGGAAGTCCTCATGAAATATTTGAAGATGTTCAAACCATTAGGGATGCAAATTTGAGACTCCCACACATAGCCCACCTTTTCGAGAGGCTCCATAAAGAAGACGAAATATCATTTGGAAGATCATACCCCCTCACAGTAAACGAGGCTAAAGATAAAATAACGGATAAAATTAAGGATAATAAATCGTTATAGTAAATTTTTACAATATTTTTTAAAAAAATTATATAATAATCAGATGAAGATTTATTTAAAAAAAGAGGATTTAGTAATCAAGCTCTGGCTGTTGCTGGTATAACTTTTTAAGTTCTGTGATAAATGTTTCTTCATTTATTTCTCTTTTTGCAAATCTTATTTGCAGATCCTCGATTTTCTGGATATATGCAAGTTCTTTTTCATAATTGACTTTAGCTTCCTCTTTGAATGCTGAATTATCATGGGATTGGTTTCCAGAAACAATGTGTTCATATGCTTCTTTTGAACCTTGCTGGTTAAGCTCAGAATATTCTTTTATTTCCACAATAAGGCTTTCACTGGACTCATCATTTCTAACTGAATTAATTAGTTCCTGGTCAAATTCAGAAACCCCTGAAGTGCCAGTAAACATTAGCATGGCCATTACCACTCCCATCAGTATCAGTATTCCGACTCCAACTAAAACGATTTTGTTGATCCCTTTTTTAGTCTTATTAGGGAGTTTTTTCCCACAATTTTGGCAATGGGTTGCATTATCTTCATTTTCACTGGTGCAATGTTTACATTTAACCATTCAACTTATCTCCAATTTAGATTTAGTGAAAAACCATGCGGATTTGTTAAAAAAGAAGTTAAAATAAAAAAATGAAAAAGAGGGGTTTTTTTAATCAGCGATTTTAATGGCCTTGGTAGGGCAGGATGATGTGCAGAATCCACAGCCAATACATTTCTGGTCATCCAGGTTGATGGTCCAGTCTTCGTCTATGGTGATGGCTTCCACAGGGCAGAGGCTGACACACTCACCACAGTCCATACATTTTTCTTCATCCTTTTTAACCACTTTTTTAATGGGGTTAAGTTGGATTCCCTCTTTTTCCAGGTATTCTATGCCCTTATCTGCTTCATCGCCACTGATATCAATGAGCATTTTACCACCCTTGGGGGTGATATCTGCTCTTAGAATGTTAAAGCTCACATCGTAATGTTTGATAAGATCTGAAATCACAGTTTTATTTACTATGCTGGGAGAGAAGTTGAGCCATGCTTTCATTGTGAATCACCTTCCTTGTTATTTTGGGAGCAAATAAGTCGAGAGATATCTTCAGCAGTAATCATACCCCTGACCCGGTTTTCGCGGTTAACTATGGGAACTCCTGATATCTCATGTTTATCTATGCGCCGGGCAATAAGCTCTACGGGTTCATCTTCCAGGGCTACAATCACCTTTTTGGTCATAACCTCAGTCAGTTTCTGACTATCCTGGGCCACAGCATGGGCAATATCCCAGCTGGTTACAATACCCATCAATCGACCAGCATGGTCCACCACTGGTAAATGGTTGATATTGTTATCCACCATTTTACGGGCAACACCAGAAATATCCTCTTCTGCCCGAGCAGTGATGATTGGCTTAATTTTCAGGTCTTTAACCAGTATGGATGGTCTTATGATCTTAAGTGGCTTTACAGTACAACCTTTATTGGGAATATTCTGAACCGGGTTGGTTAAAAGGAAGTCTCCCTTATCAATCCACTTTTTAAGTTCTTCAGCAACTTCCAATGCCTTTTTAAGAGATGAAAGTGGGGATGTTTGAACTTCCCTTCCATTAATCTCAATTTTTCCGCTCCGAAGCTCCTGATAATTGGTTTCCATAATTACTGGCCGGCTACGTCGGGGAACACCATAATCATAAATGTTACAGTGGATGTCATGATTACTGATACCAGTACGTTGGGCTATTTCTTCATTGAGGATAGGAATAGGGATACCAGCACCCACATATAGGGTGGATCCATACTTGGGCATGGTTGCCCCACGCAGGAATTTAGCATCCATATTTTTAAGGTTACCCTGTAGCATCAGGGTACCGGCAGAACCCACAGGAACACCATTCTTGCGCTCACCATCAGTTGCATGTTGAGTTCCCTCCCCCAGAATATAACCCTGACTTCCGCACAGGAAAATCCTGGTGCCAACACCAATGGTCTGGAAGTAGGGATCATTTAAAAGTGGACTGAGTTCCCCAGCACTGGAATAACCCACATTACCCATCTGAGGCAACAGGGTGCCCAGGTAGGTGTAAATGGTTTCTTCAGTGGAATTGGTAGCTGCAGCATAGTTCTGGTAACAGTTCCGTGGATTAACCATGACGGCCTGGTTTACACTTTCCAGGCTTATGAAAGTGTTAACTTCTGTACGTGGGTAACAATCGGTTCCAAAAGATTCCGCCACAAGTTCCACTTCTTTTCCCCTCACAAGATCTTCCAATAAATGGGCTCCACCATAATCAGTCCCAATGTCAGGGTTTCGGTGGGCTTGTGTGGCTCCAATGTAGGCGTCAACAGCAGCCAGGCCAGAATATACTTCCACACCATTCAGGTAAGCTCGACTCATCCTAATGGGTGGGTCAGAATGTCCGAAGTTGATGAATGCACCGGAAGAACACATAGCACCAAATGTACCGGTGGTTACAACATCCACCTCTTTTGCAGCTTCTTCTACACCATTTTCCTGCACAATACGGGTCATCTCACCAGCAGTGACCACTACTGCGTCCCCGTCTCTAATTTTTTGGTTTATTTCTTCTATGGTCTTCAATTTTTTCACATCCGGTGCTTTTTGTTATTGTTTGATCAGTTTCATTGGAAATGATAATAAATTAGTTTTCATTGGAAAGGAATAATAATTTCTAAGCTATTTAACCAGAACATTATATATCTATTTTCCCATATAAATGCTAAAATCTAGTAAATACTAGTAGGCGGAAAATTTTCCTATTTAACATAACAAATTCAATTAAGGATCTTCTTTAAATAGAACTCTTTTAAGTTCTTTTAAGTTCAATCTTATTAAATCCTCTGCACTGGGTTCTGCCAATATTTTGAACTGTTTTAAATCGGTTTCTAGGTAAAGTTCACCTAGTAGATTCTGAAGTTCTGGAACTGGTTGGTTAATTATTCTTCTTATTTCTGACAGATTTTCATCAGATAATTTCTTTTTAAATTCTTTTATTCCCTCTTCGTAAGCTTCTACTCCATTTATATTCTGTTTGACATAATCTTCTATTACAAAAGGGGGTAGTTGCTCAACACCCCGCAGTATTCTCCACATATCCGTGGTTTTGACTTGTACTCCCAGTGATTCTTCCACACATCTTTTTGCCTTCACTGCTCTTTCATTGCTACCACGGCCATAAACCATAGAAGCAAGCACCGCAGCTATTAAAACTGCAGAAAACACGTATAATTGATGTTCAGAAACTGATGAAATTGAATATCCTGCAAAATAGAATATAACACCAATAAATACTGCTATTGTTAATATGAATGTTAAAACTGCCATGATAATTGCAGTTGTCTTGTTTTCGATCAATCCATACACCATTTTCTTATCATTTCACGGTTTATTTATATTTTAAATCCCTAAATTAATTAATCTTTAAAATGTATATGTCAGGAAGATCATATTAAAAAGTGGAGATAACATGAAAGAGGATTTAGATCTGGGATTACTGGAAAAAACACTGAGATCAGTGGAAAAATACGTGGATTATGCTGATATAAGGGCTCATGAGAGTGAAAACACTGTTATCGTCATGAAAGATGGCAAAATCCAGGAAATCAGATCGGGTCTGGATACCGGGGTATGCATCCGTGTTTTGAAAAAAGGTGCATGGGGATTTTCCTACACTAATCAGTTAGACCGCATGGATCACATGGTTGAATCTGCCATTAAACTTGCAGATAATCTTTCCAGTGATGTGAAATTAGCCCCTGTAGAAACAAGATCTGATAAGGTAAAATCCAATGCCAGGATCAAATTATCTGATGTATCATTAGAAGATAAAAAAACAGCCATGTGTGAGGTTGAAGATGCAGCTAACCTGGATAAAGTGATAAGCACCACGGTAAACTACGTTGATGGTGAGGGCACCACCCTTTTCATGAACTCAGAAGGGTCCTCCATAACCATGGAAGAAAACAGGGTTGCACTCTTTTTAAATGCAGTGGCAGCCTCTGAAACCGGAATCCAATTTGGACACAAAAGTACGGGTGGGGCTAAAGGTTTTGAAGTTATTGAAAAAGAAGACCTGGAACTACTGGGGCGAACTGCTGCCACTAAGGCAGTTCGGTTATTAGATGCAAGTCCACCCCCATCTGGACGTTTCCCCATAGTAATGGACTCTGAACTTACTGGAGTTTTCATCCACGAGGCATTAGGTCATGCTTCAGAGGCGGACCTTATACTGCAGAATGATTCTATTCTCAAGGGAAAAATGAATGCTCAGATAGGATCATCTCTGGTAACCATAATTGATGATGCCAGTATGGATGCATTTGGCTACTATGCATACGATGCAGAGGGTGTAAAAACCAAAAAGAATGTTTTAGTGGAAGATGGTGTTCTGGTTTCACTTTTAAGCTCCAGGGAAACTGCTGCTAAACTTGACATAAGTTCCAGTGGAAACGCCCGTTCCGGAATTGGTGACCAGCCCATAGTTAGAATGAGTAACACCTATCTTAAACCTGGAGAAATGACTTTTGAAGAGTTAATTGAAGATATAAGTAATGGAATATACCTTAAAGGCTCAAGAGGCGGTCAGGTGGACACAGGCAAAGGTGTTTTCCAGTTTAATGCTGCTGAATCATTTATCATTGGCAATGGTGAGATTAAAGACCCACTTCGTGATGTTTCCCTTTCAGGTAACATTCTGGAGATCCTGCAAAAAGTGGATGCTGTGGGTTCTGATTTCCATCTGGGAGTTGGATTCTGTGGTAAAGCAGGTCAAACCGCACCTGTAGGTGATGGAGGACCACACACCCGAGTCAGTGAGGCAACAGTGGGGGGTGCAGATTGATAATAAGCAAAGAAGAAGGAGAATTCCTGGTAAAACTTGCAAGAAAATCTATAGAAACCTACCTTAAGGAGGGCAAGGTTATAAATGTCCCTGATGATGTTAACCCCATTTTAAAAGAGGAAATGGGTGCATTTGTAACACTAAACCTTGATGGAGATTTAAGGGGCTGTATTGGTTATCCCGAACCAGTGAAACCACTGGCTCAAGCAGTGATCGAAGTGGCTATAAGTGCAGCTACTAGAGATCCACGTTTCCCCTCTGTAACGCCATCAGAATTGGATAATATTCGTGTGGAAGTTAGTGTGCTCAGCAAACCTGAATTGGTTGAAGTTCAAAACCCTGCCGAGTACCTGGAAAAGATTGAAGTGGGAAAAGATGGTCTTATTGTGGAAATGGGAATCTATCGAGGTTTACTCCTCCCACAAGTCCCTATTGAATGGAAATGGGATATTGAAGAGTTCCTGGCTAACACTTGTATGAAAGCAGGTTTATCACCCGATTGTTGGTTACAGAAAGAAGTTAAAATTTACAGCTTCCAATCCCAAATATTTGAAGAATAGTAATTAGAGATCTCTGAAGAATTAGTAATTAGAGATCTCTGGAGAATAGTAATTAAAGATATCTGGAGAATAATAATACAGATACTGAATAAATTTACTCTGTTATGTTACTTGCAAACAAAATTATAAAAAATGTGATTTAATGTTTTTACCTAATATACCAACCCCGGATGAAGTGCTTGACAAGGGATTTCGTAGGGCTAAAAAGGCTGCGGCCAGGGTCCGCACGTCCAAAATCCACCGCCAGCAGAAATCAAAAAGAATAGAAGAAGTAAGAGTCCAGACTGCATGTCAGGTTATCCGAGAAACCTTCGAGGGCATTTTGGAGGAAACACCCCATGTGGAAGAACTACCTATGTTCTACCAGGATTATATTGACGTGGCTGTGGGTGTTGATCAGTTTAAGAAATCCATGGGAGCACTGAACTGGGCTAATGGAGTTTTGGAAAAACTGCAAAACCAGTACACTCACCGTATCAGAAGATCACCTCCAGAAAACGCTGCACAAATCAGAAAAGCAGCATTTGGCCGAATAGCTTCGGTGGTGAACCGTATAGGGGATGAACTTGATTTTTTAAATTATTCCAGGCAGATGCTGCGTAACGTGCCTACTGTAGATCCTGAAGCCATCACTGCAGTGATTGCCGGATTTCCCAATGTAGGAAAATCCACCCTGCTTCGACAGATAACTAATGCTGAACCAGAAGTTGCTGATTATCCATTCACTACCAAAGGAATCCAAATTGGACACTATGAGAAGCGCTGGCAGAAATACCAGATAATCGACACCCCCGGTCTCCTGGATCGTCCGGTGCAAGAGATGAATCAGATCGAGCTCAATGCCATGGTAGCACTGGAGCATCTGGCTGATCTGATACTGTTCATTTTCGATCCATCACAAACTTCTGGATTTCCAGTTGAAAACCAGGTTAACCTTTACTGGGAGATAAAAAAAATATTCAGCCACACAACTGTCCAGTCAGTATTCAATAAAATGGATCTGGTGGAAGATGAAGAAAATGTTAAGTACATTGAAGAACATATAAATAAAGGTGATAAACCTCTTATGGTCTCTGCTTCAGATGGTAGTGGCATAACACAGATAATCGACATCTTATCGGAGTTAAAAAAATAATAAAAGATTATTGTGGTGATGATCTATACTAATTCCATAAGTATATGAATTTAACTAAATTCAGCCATAATATCTTATTAAATTTAGAAATAATCGATTTTCATGTAAAAAATTTATGATTCAATAAATATTTTAACGTGATTTGTTGATAGTTAGATGTGAGGGATTTGATGGACGAAAAAAAAGCAAGACTGGAATCCAAAAAGAAAAGTACCGCAGAAGAACTTATGTCCAAAGCTGATGATGTAAAGGGCTCAGTTTCTGAGAAAAGTGAAGAAGTAAAACAAAAAGCTTCTGAAGCTAAAGATACAGTCTCTGATCGGAGTAAAGAATTCAAAGAAAATGCAACCGAAAGAACCGAAGAACTGCGTTCTACTGCTGAAAAAATGGTTAATGACATGTTATCAACATTACGCGAAAAACATGAAGACATAGGAAAGACCATAACTGAATACACTGCCCCAACAACACCCTACGTGGATTTAATTGATACAAACTCTGAATTCATTGTTCTCGCGGATCTTCCTGGTGTTGAAAAAGACAAAGTCTCGGTTGACATCACTCAGAATTCTGTAACCATAAGCGTATCGTTCCCAGAGGGTATGGATGGTGAAGATGTTAATTACATAAAAAGGGAAAGAGGTTTTGGTGAAGTCTCACGAACTATTGAACTACCGGATGAGATTAAAATAAAAGCAGCCATAGCCAACTTTGAAGGTTCAATATTAACAGTAAAACTGCCTAAAAAAGTTGCAGAGTCTCAAAAACTGGAAATTAAATAGATCTGGGAATATTTACTCTTCTTTTTACTCTTCCCAGATAATATTATTTTTTTAAAGGATTAAATTATTTATTTTATTCATTTTTTTTAGTTGGTTCATTTTTTTTAGGTTATTGTGAAATATGGAAAATTTGGGTAAAAAAAAGAAATTCAGTACCTAACCTTTCCAATATGTCTGGTGCTGCCTGGATCCTCTCCATTGTAATGAGCCAGGTAGTAAATCAACCATTCCAGCGGCACCACCAGTATAAATGGTGATAAAAGTGGGTTAACCTTCGCATAATCCTGCATTCGGTATACTATGTTTTTTGCACCAATTTTATTGGAGAATTCTATTGATTTATTGGTTAATTCATCTCCAGGGTAGCCTGCATCTAAAAAAACCACAGGAATATTTTTTTCCACTCTTTCGATGAGTCCATGGCGAAATTCTCCGGAATAAAGGGGGCAGGAGTGTTTAAGAGCTCCTTCCATGAACATGGTCATGGCCAGTTTGTAGGCCAGTCCATAGTTAGGACCACTTCCCATGGCGTAAAATATATCGTAGTCTGCATAGTTTTTGGCTAAAACTTTATTTTCATGTTCAGTTTTCTTTAGAAGGTCTTCAGTGAGTGAGGGGATTTTTCCCAGATCATTAATGACATTCTGGGCGTCAGGAGAATCTTCCAAGCGGAATAATATTTGGTAAAGGCTCATTAACTGGGTCATATAGGTTTTGGTACCCAGTATAGCAGTTTCCCGTTCACAACGGGTTAGAACTGCATCATCAGCTTCATTCATCATGGTACTTTCCATTTCATTAACAATGGAAACAGTGCACATACCTTTATCCTGGGCTTTTCTAAGGGCAGCCAGGGTGTCAGCTGTTTCTCCAGATTGAGAGGTTAAAATCACCCCGGTATTTTTCTCATCTAGTTTTTTATGGTAAAAAAATTCATAACCTGTGAAAACTTCCAAGTTACGGTTAGAAACCATTTTCATAGCATCAATAGCTGAAAAACATGTTGATAGGGAACTACCACACCCCACCAAATATATTTTATCAAATTCTTTAAATTTCTCACTTATCTGTTCCATGTGAGATTTTTCCATCTTTAGGGTATCTTTTAAAGATCGAGGCTGTTCCATCATCTCTTCATACATTTTATAATGCATTTTATCCCTCAATATTCAGTGAATTCGTAGTAAAAAAGTTATCCTATCCTTAATAATATTATAAGATTTACAGTTATATCCTATTTCAGTTTTCTAATTAATATTAGTTTTTTTTATCTTTTTAATTTTTTATTCTTTAATTTTTATCTATTTGTTAAATGTATTCTCTTTAGTTTCTCTTTAATTCTTTAGTATTCCTGCTGTAAGTGAAATTTATTGTCTGGATCTTTTAGTAGATACTTAAGTACTTATTAAATATAAAATTATCATTGATTTTATCTGGAAATTAATTTAGATACGGTATTTCATTTTTTTGAAGTTATAAAAAGTTTAGCCAAGCATATGGCCATTTGAGCCACTTCTTCTGGATCGGTTCCCACCAGTACAATCATAGGTTCCTTCCCCCAACCACCAGTGTGATATATAACATCAGGAATTGTTCCACAACTTGCCAACGCCATTTCAACACCCCATGATATACTACTACCCTCTTTAATTTTGATATTTTCGGGTTCATGGTTGCGATCATAGCTGGAAACTATTAAACCCAGTTTTTTACAAATCTCCACTAGTTGGGGATGGTATTTTATGTTAATAGCACTGCGCATCTTTGAATCGTGTTTCATCATACTTAAAACCAGGCGGGCCATATGAGATGAAGCACCATAATCTGGTCGGGCAACGGCTTTGGGCAAACCATTCAAGGTAGTTATTCGTCCCGGTATTCCTGCAACATCCTGTATTGTTTGGGCGTTTTTTCGAGCCATTACAATGTTGCTACGGACTTCTGGGATTATTTCTGCAAATTCAGGGGACTGTTCCAGAATCTTAACAGCCATCTCAAGCTTCTCTATAATCATACAAGAAGATTTTAACTGCAGTTGAATATAAATTTTGGTATACCAAATATTCCTACCTAAAAAATCCATCTTAACTTTTCTTAAGCCCATTAATCCACATATTAATCTTGGTTATAAACACGGATAATTTAAGCCTATTTATACTTATTAGATGGATTAAACTTGTTTCGATATTTTCATCGATTTATCTTATCCAGATCAAATATTGAAAATGTATAAAAGACCCTCTAAGTGCAAAGTCTTGACATTTTTTTTCAAATGTATAAATTTTACATTAATTTTAATATAATTTTGATCAAAGACTTGTTAATTTTTAAGGAAATGTTTGCTAATCAGTGCTATTATCTTTCTTAAAATAGAAAAATAAGTCAGACCTAAATCCAAGTGGAGTTTTAGGATGTGATGATATTCACATCTTAACTTGAAATCTTTCCAGGTATGGTGTATCACGAGTTGGGTGGGGGAGTTGTCAGTAATAAGATATCATCACAGTGAATCATGATGAAAAATCTATATTTTAAGGGTTTTTTGTCTAAAAAAGGCTATTTAAAGGTTTTTTTTGCTAGGAATCTATGAAAACATTTATATGCTCAAAAGGACGATCTTAATGTGTCAGGAACATCTATCTGTGTTCAACTGACATGCAGACAATGAGGGGGCATACTAATTAAGCAACAAACGCTGCTAGCTATGCTGCTCCTAATTGGAGTTGCAATGTTGGCCCCTAGTATAAACTATGCCACCCCAAACCAGTCAGCAACAGAAAATTTCACGAACACAACCAATGTCAGTGAAATAGCAGAAAACAACACCAACACATCTACCATTCAAAATACAACCACCATGGTGGTTAATGATTCAGATATTAATCAGCAAGAAAACCAGACTACAGAAACTTACAATAACACCGAGAATAGTTCATCCGATGACAGTAATGAAACAGAAACTATTCAAAATTACACTGCGGCAGCATCAGATGGATACCAAAATGTCCACGCATTATGGATCAGTGCGGATGAAGCTTCAAGTGTGAATCTTAGCGAATTATTAAATGCTGGAATAACGGACGTATTCGTTAAGACGAATCGCTTCTCTTCTCCCAATTATGATACTGTCCTGACAGCCCTACTAAGTACCTTAAATGGAACTGGAATAAGGGTACATGCCTGGGTTTCCTGCTTCATAGATGAAGATGGGAATTGGGTTGATCCTCTAGGAGAGGTTACCACCACCACGGTAAAGGTACCCCACACCAAAACAGTGAAAGTAGCCACTAAAAACTGGTATAAAAGCTGGTATAAAAGCTGGTATAAAAATTGGTATAAGGTCTGGTATAAAAAATGGTATAAATCCTGGTATAAATCTCGTGGGGTTTGGAAATATTACTGGAAATCCTACTGGAAATCCTACTGGAAATATAGTTGGAAATATAGTTGGAAGTATTCCTGGAAATATTACTGGTCCTACAGTTACAAAACCAGCACATACTATACCACAACGACTGTAACATCAACAGACACAAATTTCAACGATGCACTGGTAAAATATATTGCAAAACTCGCCACAGATTACGATATTGACGGAATCCACCTGGATTACGTGCGTTATCCTGGAACTGCTTACTTGCATTCTGGTGGAACAGATGCCATCACCAACTTTGTAAAGACGGTGGATGAAAAATTGTACTCCATCAGCCCGAAAATAGCCCTTTCAGCTGCTCTCATGCCGGAGTGTAGTGTTAATGGTTATTATTATGGTCAGGATTATGCGGCGCTCTCAGAATACCTTGATTTCCTTGTTCCTATGGTTTACAAGGGAAACTACAACAAGGATACATCATGGATCGGAACCACCACCCAATGGATTGTTGCACATTCAACCAAGCCAGTAGTGGTTGGTTTGCAGGTTTATGAGAGTGATAGTAACGTGGAAGAACTGTCGGCATCTGAACTTGTTGAAGATATACAATCTGCCATGTCCAATGGAGCATCAGGATATGCTCTGTTTAGATATGGATTGGTTGATAAAGCCTTCTTCAACCAGGCAATCAATACAACCACCAACACATCTACAAGTACCACTAACTCGACTACAACTAACAATACAACTACTACCTCACCAACTAAGTACACTCTTGCTGACATCATTGACGCAGCAGGAAGAGTTAAAACGTATGTGGAGACTTATCATACTCTTCCTAATTATGTGTTGATGGGATCAGTGAAAATCACCATGCCCCAGTTCCTGAAGTTACTCGTAACCGGCACGTTGCAGTTAAAAAATGGAATCACCACTCCTATAGCGTTGGGAAACCCCACGGTAGCCACCAATCCTTATGAGAGCATGACCAGTGGTAACTTAGACAAAGCAGGGTATCTTGACCTGGCCAGCCGTATAAAGTCCTTTATGGATTCAAATGGCGTGGCCCCTAATTATGGGTCAACTACTCTAGGGAAAATTCGTTACGAATCACTGATCTACCTCTACAGCAGGGTGATGGCTTTCTATGGAGACAATTCGTATTTACCAAACTATGCGGTGATGAAACCATGGACAACCGTAATTAGCTCTAGTAGTTCATCAACGAGCTCTAGTAGTTCGTCAACGATACCGAGTAGCCTGCAAGTTTACCTGCAAACAACTGACAACTGCCAGGTTACCAACGCTGCTATAGTTGCGTTGGCCAATAACCTAACTTCCGGTGCAACAACCACCTACACAAAGGCCCAAAGCATCTATAACTGGGTGCGAGACAACCTTGAATATTCATACTACTACAACACTCAGAAAGGAGCCGTTAAAACGCTTTCTTCCAAGAGTGGAAATTGCTGCGACCATTCACATCTACTCGTGGCCCTTTGTAGAGCGGCTGGACTTCCAACAAGATATGTGCACGGATACTGTTACTTTACTACCAGTAAAGCCTGGTATGGTCATGTATGGGCTGAAATATACGTCGATGGGAAATGGTATACTGCAGATGCAGTCAGTTACCGAAATTCCTTAGGGACAATTAAAAACTGGGACACAAGCTCGTGGACACTTAAAGGCAGATATGCTGAGCTGCCATTTTAACCCTTTCTTTTTTTCTTTTTTTTTAATTCCCTTAGCTGGAGCTATGTTGATTCAATTTAGAATGGTATGATGTTTCGATTTGGAATTGTAAAAAAAAGTTTAGAATTAAAAAAAAAATTTTAAAATTGAATCATAAAAGAAATTGATTCATAAACTATTATTAACTCATAAAAGTTAACTCGTAAATGATTTTATCAGCAGTGTTTGAAGCTCCCTGACGGAAAATCGGATTCTTTAATCTTTTTAATGATTTTGCAGGAGCTGTCTAGGGAAGTATGATGATAACCATTTATTTTTACCACTTCTGACTTAAGACCTCTTTTATTGAGTTCTTCCCGCAGCCAATCCAGATCAAATTTCTGATCTGGGCCTATTGTGATAACATCGGGTTTAATCTTCTCAACAGTGATGAACATGTCAATTTCGCTTCCCAACACAGCTTCGTCAACTGGTTTGAGCATCTGAACAACTTCCAGGCGTTGTTTTTCAGGTACAATAGGTACCCTTTTCCTGGCACGTACTGTGGACTCTCTGGCCACCACCACCACCAGACGGGCATCTTTCCCTCCCAGCTTTTTTGATTCTTCAAGGTAATATCCATGACCAGGATGTATTAGATCGAATGTTCCGGTTGCCATTATAGTTGTAATAGTAACACCTCTTGTGAAATATAATATAAACTGTGAATCATTGGTTAAATTTAAGGAGATCCCATTGATTTTCTCATTAATTAAATGTTCTTTTGCAGATAAAAAACTATTCACATATTATTCATTTTTCCATTTTAAATAGGTTGTTTGTGTATCATGAAAAAAGTATAATTTTTATGGACTATGGCACAGTCCGGGGTGGGATTTAATAACGTTAGTTTTATAAATAAGGAATTAGTGAATTGAATCTCTAGATAAAAAAAAAATAATTTTCTCATGTACTGAAATTTTTCTATGTGTGGGAAGTTTTAGTCCAGATAGTTAAGTCCAGACAATTTCTATCTAAAGACCGATATGTTGTGGTAATTAATATGAGTTCTAAAATCGCCAGAGGAAGCCTAATTATGATGATTGGGTATTTTATATTCCGTATTGGGGGATATTTATACAGATTTGCCACTGCATTTCTATTGGGTCCGGTGGGATTCGGTATACTCAATTTGGCCCTTCCTACGCAGGGGATATTGATTCAAATAGCAGCTGCTGGCATGCCACCCGCTATTGCCAAACACGTCTCCGAATATTCTGCGAAAGGCGAAGATGAGATGGTGAAACAGGTAATCCATACTTCGATTAAAATCGTAGTTGTAATGGGATTGTTTATCAGTGTAGCGATCTTCCTACTTGCAGATCCTTTAGCATACAACGTTTTTCATAAACCTGAAGCAGCACTTCCTTTAAAGCTTGTGGCTTTAATAACTCCTTTCAGTATTTTGGTGGGTGTTTTCAGGGGTGCATTTCAGGGTGTTTTCCAGATGGGGAACATTGTCATCACCAAAGCCTTTGAACAAATATTCATGATCTCCAGTGCCATCGTCCTTATTTTGCTGGGTTTTTACGTTGCCGGAGCAGTGATTGGAACATCTATAGGTTTTATCTTCTCTCTTCTGGCAGGATACTATTTATATCGAAAGGGACTAGGCAAGCGCCTTAAAAATGTGAAGTTAACTTTCACCACAAAAGAGGAATTAGCATTGGCTAAGGCGCTCCTTATTTTCGCATTCCCGGTTCTCATAACTGGACTTGCTGAAATTTTACTATTTGATGCGATTGGGAACTATGTTGTTGGGGCATATATGGCCAGCCAGTACATAGGTTATTATGGTGCAGCCACCCCAGTTGCCCGTCTCCCCTTAATAATTTCCATGGCTGTAGCCACTGCAGTATTACCAGCCACAGCCGAAGCAATGGGTTTAAACAATAGAAATGTTCTCCACAGCTACGTGAACCAATCATACCGGTATGTTGCCATGGTTGTTTTCCCAATGTCTGTGGGAACTATGGTTCTGGCTGCTCCTATACTGAAATTACTCTACATTAATCCAGCTTATATGAATGGGGCAACAGCACTACAGATCCTTGCGATAGGAATGTTGTTTTTCACCATTTACACAGTCTCCTCCAGCATAGCCCAGGGATTGGGAAAACCGTACCTCCCAATGACAATTTTAACTCTGGGAGTTATTTTTGATGTGGCAGTTAGCATATACTTAGTACCAATTTATGGAATTAACGGTGCTGCAATCTCACTTGCCATAACTGCTTTTTTAATAATGGTTTCAATAGTTTGGAAAACTCTCCAAGTTGCTGATGTAAAGTTACAATACAAAGATTTGGGAAAAATCGTTTTAGCAACGGCAATAATGGGAGGAATACTTCTACTAATTCCTAAGAGTATTTTACTGATATCCATACCTTTGAATTACCTTGTTTTCTTATTAGTTATGATATTGGCTGTTGTTGTATATTTAGTTGCTTTAATCTTGGTCGGAGGCCTTAAACATAACGATATAAAGGCTATGCGCCAATTGGGAAGTAAAACAGGCCCATTAAAATCCATGTTTGATAAATTAGTTTCATTGCTGGAAAAGTATGCTCATTAATTCTTTTCAAATCTTCTTTTTTAGATTTTAAAATACATTTCCAGGGCAGTTCCAAAAATACTTCTGAAATTAATTACAAGAAATATGTAATATATGATTATCATCAGAGGAATTGGAACCGGTCCTTATGTTGGTGTAGGGAAGGTTAAGAAGATAGAGTCAGATGAAGATCTCCAGCAACTTAAAGGAGGAGAGATCGTAGTTTTATCCCATGCTTCCCGGGACATGTTATCTTACCTTCACCGAGCTGGAGGAGTAGTTACAGATTATGGTGGTCTCACCAGCCATGTGGCCATTGTTCTCAGAGAGATGAAGGTCCCCTGTGTGGTAGGGACTGGTAATGGGACTCAAAAACTGGAAGAAGGAACTATTGTAACTGTGGATGGAAAAACAGGCAACATATATGAAGGTTTCATTGAAAAAGAGGAAAAACATGATTCTGCTGCGTTTTATTATCCTGCAACCAGTATCAAGGTCAACCTTAATATTCCTGAAATTGCCTTGAAGGTGGCACCATGGGCTGATGGTGTGGGATCTATTAGAATTGAAAACAGCATAATCCGCACAGGAAAACATCCCCATGTACTTTTTGAGGAGGGAAAACTCAGTAAAGTTATTGAAGACTCTGTTGAGCTCATTGCCGATGCATTTTGCCCGAAACCAGTATGGTTCCGTACATTTGACATACCTACTGATGAACTGAAACGTTTAGATGGTGGAAACATTGAACCAGACGAAGCTAATCCATTAATGGGTTTGAGGGGCATCCATAAAGATCTTCAAAATCCAGAAATCCTCAAAGCAGAGTTTGAAGCCATATCTGAGCTCATAAATAAAGGTTATGATAATTTAGGTGTTAAAATACCGCTTGTGCGGGATGTTTCTGAGTATAGTGAAGCTAAAAATATCATGCGCGAGTTAGGAATCAGACCCCACCGTGACCTACCTGTAGGAGCCTCCATTGAAACTCCATCAGCTGTTTTTACTTTAGATGATCTTATTGGTGTTGGAATGGATTTTGTGACCCTGGGAATGAGTGACATGGCCATGTGTGCTCTGGCAGTGGATCGAAGGGGCGTTAAAGTGGCCAAACATTTTGATTTAACCCATCCCTCAGTTTTACGGATGATTGAAAGGGTCATAGAAAAATGCAACCAGCAAGGAATTGAAAGCTGCATCTGTGGCCATGCCGGATCAGATCCTGCAATTGTACGCTGGCTGGTGAATTCAGGTATCAGTTCCATATCAACCAACCCCGATCAAATTCTTAAAATACGTAAAGTCGTAGATATTGCTGAGAAGACCATAATTAGCCGGGGATTTACCAGGCATGTTTGAGATTGAGAAAGATTGAAAATTGGGAAAAATTTAAAAAATGGAATTTGATTTTAAAGAAACAGAATTTGATAATCCATAGAATTAACCAATGATTGTTACTCTGTTATGAAATTTTTTCATAATTAAGAGCATCTTCAAAGTTTATAGTGCCTTTATAAAGTGCTGATCCGATAACTACTCCATATACATCTGTTTTGCTGAGGATAGATAAATCTTCCAGGGTACTCACCCCACCAGAATAAATTATGGGTATGTTCACAGCGTTTAAAAGCTCTAAAAGAGGTTCAATATTAAATCCACCTAGAAGCCCCTCATGATCTACATTGGTGAACAATATCCCACCGGCCCCATTATCTTCCATGATCTTGCCCAGTTCAGGAGCATTCTGGTCAGTTTTTTCAGTCCATCCCCTTACCACCACTTGGGAGTCCTTACTATCCAGAGCCACAATGATACGTTCACTTCCAAATTCACTGGACAAAATTTTCACGGTCTCAGGGTTCATGATGGCTAATGTTCCAAGTATAATCCTTTCAACACCCATATCAAGTAATTTAGTGGCATAGTCCAGAGAACGGATGCCTCCACCCATTTGAACAGGTATGGAAACTTCTTTAAGAATTTCCTCCACTACTGCTAAATTACCACCTTCTTCCAGTGCCCCACCCAGGTCAATTACATGTAGGATACTGGCTCCTTTACCTTGCCATTTACGAGCAACCTTCGCAGGATTATCAAGGACAATTTGTTCTGTTCCAGGCTTTCCTTGCACTAGCTGCACACATTTACCATTTTTTATATCAACTGCAGGAATAATAAACATCTCATTACCTCCAAAAGTTTTTTGGGGTCTACAAATGATTTTTTTATTAAATGATTTCGATCCTTTTTATTAAACTTTTTCTTAAATGATTTATATCATCATTCTCAATTTAAATCCTTTAACCATTCTCAATTTAAATCCTTTAACCATTCTCATTTTAAATCATTTATATTAATTATTTTTATTAAATTTGATTTTTAATCATTTATTTATCTTATTCTAAACAAAGCGACAATTGACAATAGTGAATTATAGTAAAAGCTGAAATATTAAATATTGTATACATTTGATCTATTGCATACCTATTATCGCATACCTTTAGATTTATAAGGATGATTGTTATGATAACCGTGGCATTGAAGCTGGCATACTTGGGAACAGATTTCTACGGCTTCCAAAGACAACCAGACCTACGCACAGTGGAGGGAAAACTTTTAAAAGCCCTACAAGAAGTAGGTTCCATTGACAATATTGGCCGATCCAATTATTCAATCGCCGGACGCACTGATCGTGGAGTTCATGCTCTGGGGAATGTGGTTTCTTTCCGCACAGAGAAAATGCCAATAGTTAATCAAATCAATGACATTCTTCCCCAGGATATAAGAATTTTAGGATCTGCTCAGGTACCTATGGGATTTAAAACCCGATTTGCCCATAGAAGGCATTATCGTTACGTAATGTACAGGGTAGGGGAAAGATTGGATGTTGGGAAAATGCATGAAGCAGCCCATATAATGGAAGGAACTCATAATTTCATTAATTTTTCCAAGAGAAATGAGAGAAATCCCATGCGCAAAGTGGAAAGTGTCATTGTAAAACCCCAAAATCAGGCCCTGGTGGTGGATGTGGTGGGTGAAAGTTTCCTGTGGAACATGGTTCGAAAGATGGTGGCAGTGTTATTAAGTGTAGGGGAAGGTGAATTTGAGGTTGAAGAGGTTAAAAAATTTTTGGATCCTCAATACAAGGCATTTATTACTCCACTGCCACCGGAAAGCCTTATCCTGATGGATGTCGTATACAAAGACGTGCAGTTTAAAGGGGATGAATACGCCAGATTAAGGTTTCTGCAAACGTTAAACAAAGAATGTCTAAACCACCAGAGAATTATATTGGCAACCCGGGAAATGATTAATGAATTGAATGAGGATTGAATCAATCCCCTTAATCTGGAATTGGCACATTAAATCATTTGACTTTTTCATACCACCTTAATTTCTTTTAACAGACAAGGAAAACAATAAATAGTTACTGATACAAAAAAAATATCTAGATACAAATTAAAGATATAAAGTAATAATTAGAACTGGTATCCACAAGGAGGAAATCGTCTGGTTCACCGTTACCATCATAATTTTAAAGAAAAACTATTTTTAAATTCAGATGGGCAGGAAGTATCATCTAAAATTCAGAAGGGCATAATTGTAGGCCTTGATCCTGGAATGACTGTGGGTGTAGCTATCCTGGATCTTTCCGGTGAAATATTAAATGTTAACAGTTTTAAGGAAGCTTCCCGGGCAAAGATAACCAAACATATTATCAGTTATGGTAGGACAATTTTAGTGGCCACCGATGTCCACCAGACTCCTAAGATGGTGAAAAAGATGGCAGCATCTCTTAACTCCAGGATATACTTTCCTGACCGGGACATGGCAGTAAATGCTAAAAATGAATTGGTGGATGAATACATTTATCAGCAGGATCAAAACCCTTCCCTGCACCGATCCCGGGATAATAATAATGATTTAATTCCTCAAAATGCCCATGAAAGAGATGCCCTGGCCGCGGCAATCCAGTGTTATAAAAAATATCAGAAAAAACTGGAACAAATTGAAAGAAGAACCAAAAATCTCGGCTTAACACCAGAAATAGTTGATGATATCAAAATTTCGGTAATAAATGAAATTCCCATCACCAAGGCTATCAACAGAACCCTGGACAGATTAAATCCTTCTAATGACATCGAATCACCAGCTACCTTTGAGGATAGTTCACATGGTAATGTATCTGGGGGAAGGTTGTTAAATACACAAAAATCCTCTGAAGAAGATATGTCATCTGAAACCTTAAATGATTTCGATGCAGAAATTTCTCCGGAAGCATTTTCCAGATTACGGAATAAAATGAAATCTCAGGAAAAGCAGATTATCAATTTACAGAAAAAAAACAGCATTTTAGAAAAGGATATTCGACAATATCAGAACGAAATATCTCAACTGGAAAATAAAATAGATAAGATGCAGTATCAGTACTCCCAGAACATCCTACACCAGAGGCAAATCGCTACTAAAACAGCTATTATACGGGGGATTCAGGAGAAATATCACCACGAAAAGAAATTAAAGGAAGATTTAGAGGAGCAACTAAAATCAATAAAAAGAATAAGGGTCATGGAACTTTCCAGGGAGACAACACCAGTAAAAATAATAGATTCCTTTTCAAAGGATGGGATCAGGGAAGCTGTTAATTCCAGAAACATAAAAAAAGGGGACGTGGTTTTCTTGAGAAGTTCCCAAGGAGGCGGGTCCCAGACTGCAGCTTTACTTGTTGATTCGGGTGTTAAGGCAGTTATAACTGTGGATAAAATGTCACACCATGCTAAAGATGAATTTGAAAGGAATATGGTTCCATTATTGGATGAAGAGGATGTTGATTTAAAAATGGCCGATGACTTTGCAGTTATCATTACTAATGATCTTGACCATGAAATAAATAAATGGGCAAAAAATCAACAAGAGAAAAAGAAAAAAGAGGACAGAAATAAACTTTTAAAAATAATGGATGATTATAAGGCACAAAGGAAGAGGTCATCTAATAATTTTTAACAGAACTTTTACTATTTTATTTTCAGCTATATTAATTAATGGATAATACAGTAATTGACTGGACAATATCTTCTTTTAAAGAGTAAATCTTAAAAGATTAATGGATTAATGTTAATTTAAGGAAATAAATTCCAATTTAAAACATGATAATTTATTAAATTAATTGGCTTTTATTTGATAATCTAAGAAGTTTATGGGAGTAAAATATGAAGATAGCATTTATTATAGGCACCCGGCCTGAAATTATTAAAATGTCCCCTTTAATTGACGAAGTGGATAAAAGAGGAATAAATTACATTTTAGTACATACTGGACAACATTATGATCATGAAATGTCACAACAGTTTTTCCTGGACCTGGAACTTAAAGAACCAGACTATAACATAGGTGTGGGATCAGATTCCCATGGAAAACAAACTGCCACCATGTTAAAGGGTATTGAAGATGTTTTAACCTCTGAAAAGCCAGATATTGTCCTGGTACAGGGAGACACAAATGCCGTTTTAGCAGGTGCCCTGGCAGCAGCCAAATTACACATTGCGGTTGGACATGTTGAGGCTGGGCTCCGTTCATATGATAAAACCATGCCTGAAGAGATAAACAGGATGGTGGCAGATGTATGCACCAACCTTTTTTTCGTACCTACTGAAGAAACAGCCATTAACCTATTATTTGAAGGCATATCTCCCAAAGACATTTTCATCACAGGCAATACAGTGGTGGATGCTTGTTACCGAAACCTGAAAATTGCCAGAAAAAATTCCAGTATCATGTCCAAACTGGGACTTGAAGGAGACATTCTATCCTTAACTCTCCACCGTGCTGAGAACGTTGATGATAAAGAAAGACTTGAAAACATCATTGAAGCTCTTTTAAATATTGAAAATCTTACCATTGTTTTTCCAGTCCATCCACGTACAGTTAAAACTCTAAAAGAATTTGGAATGTATTCAAAACTCAAGAAAGCACCACACATTAAAATGATTAAACCTGTGGGGTATCTGGACTTTTTAATACTTCAATCACATTCTAAAATGATGATAACTGATTCTGGAGGAATCCAGGAGGAAGCAATAACCCTCAATGTACCATGTTTAACCCTCCGATACAACACTGAAAGACCGGAAACTGTCCAGGCAGGAGGCAACATTTTAGTGGGTTCTGATACTAAAAAGATAACTAACAACGTATCCCAAATATTAAATGATCATGAGATGTATCGTAGGATGAGGGAAGCCCCCAACCCCTATGGTGATGGAAAAACATCAGAAAAGATTCTCGATGCTATACTTGATTCATATAATCAGGGTAAACTGGAAATTAAACCACCAGAAGAGATAGCAACAGATCATTCGAAAAAATTGTTAAGGGTGGATGCGGATATCACTGTGGCTGAATTTGAGAATAAAAATCCAAAATTCATGATTAATCTTGTATTTGATGATGATACTCCCACTTATCCTCACCCAAACATTTCACTGAAGGGCAAAACAATAATTGTATCATATTAATTTAATTTTAGGAGATAACTAAATGATTAAAGAAGATTCATCCATAGCAATATTTGGTCTGGGTCACATGGGATTGCCAACGGCGGTCCTACTTGCACAAAGTGGCCTTAAGGTGTGTGGGGTGGACATAAACAAGGAAAATGTCCAATTCGTTAACTCAGGTCGCTCTCCAATAATGGAACCTGGCCTTGATGAACTGGTTAAAAAAAGCGTTGAGGAAGGTCTTCTTTCTGCCACCATTGATGCTAATGATGCAGTGGCCAAGTCGCAAATAATCATGATAATCGTCCCTACCCCTGTGGATAATGACAAAAAATCAGATCTTTCTGCTGTTATATCTGCTTCTAAATCAATATCTGAATGTTTAAAAAGGGGAGATCTGGTTATAATTGAAAGTACTGTACCTCCGGGTACTTGTGAGGATTTGATAATTCCTTTACTGGAGAAAAGTGGACTGAAAGCAGGTGAAGATTTCCAAGTTGCTTATACTCCTGAAAGAGCCCTTCCAAACAACACATTATATGAAATGAGTCATAATGCACGAGTAATTGGTGGAATAGACCTTGAAAGTACTAAAATGGCTGTTTCACTTTATGGGAGAATTACCAGTGGTAAAATCATCATGGTGCAGAACTTGGTAACAGCAGAGATGGTTAAATTAATGGAAAACACCTACAGGGATACTAACATTGCATTAGCCAATGAATTGGCTTTGGTATGTGATACTTTAGGCGTAGATGCCATCGAAGCAATCAAGGCTGCCAACTATCATCCTAGGGTTAATATTCACACGCCAGGACCTGGTGTAGGGGGGCACTGCCTTTCAATAGATCCCTACTTCATCGTGGAAATTGCCCGGGAAAATGGTGTGGAAACACCTTTAATAAGAGCTTCAAGAGAGGTTAATGAAGGAATGCCTAGAGCGGTCTCCAAAATCGTGGAATCTGCTTTAGAAGATAGGGGGAAAACCATTGCCGGATCCAAAATTGGAATTTTAGGGGTGGCTTACAAAGGAAATGTGGCTGATGCCAGAGAAACACCTGCAAAACCATTGATTAAAGATTTACTCCAGAAGAAAGCAGAAGTTCTCGTTAATGATCCTTATGTTTCACCTGATACTATAACTGCATGGGGGGCTCAAGTAGTAGACTTAGAAAAAGCTCTTTCCTGTGATTGCGTGGTTTTGGTAACGGATCATGATATTTACAAAGACATAAAACCATCAATGATTGAAAAAGGTTTGCTGGTATGCACCAGGCCAGTACTTGACCCGGAAACCTTCCGGAAGGCAGGTGTGGTGTTTAAAGGAGTTGGCAGGTCTTGAATCTACTAGTTTTTGAGTATGCTACTGCACTGGGTGTTAAGGACCCATCTCTAACTGCCGAGGGGCAGGCGATGCTTAATGCCATTACAAATGATTTAGATGGTTTGGATACTAATTTCATAATATCCAAAGATTCTGTTCAGGTGGAAGGGGGAAACTGTCGCCGTGTAGAAATAGAACAGGATTTGAAAAAATGGCTTAAGAATAATATCTCCTTTTATGATCTTTGTTTACCAATAGCTCCTGAAGAAAATTTTATCTTATTTGAATTAACCAGTTTAATTGAGAAAAATGGAGTTCAGGTTGTGGGTTCTTCTTCTAATGCTGTGAACATCTGTTCAGATAAATTCTTAACTTATCAGGCTCTCAAAGAGAAAGTTCCGGTTGTTCCCACTCGTAAAGTTTTATGGGAACAGATTGATGAGTATGCCAATGGAATTTCCGATAGATATGTGGTTAAACCTGTTGATGGAGTTTCTTGCTTGGCAGTACAGGTAGTTGATTCTGCTGAATCATTTAGAGATGCTGCAATGCATGTGAAGAATGTTACCAATCTTCCTTATTTTCTCCTCCAGGATTATGTTGAGGGTGCCAGTGCCAGTGTGAGTTTGCTCACCAATGGGAAAAGAGCCATACCTTTAAGTCTAAATAAACAGTACAACACTCAAAATAATGGAAGCATAATATACGATGGTGGAAAAGTCCCCATGAATCATAGTAAAGAAAATGAAGCCAAAAAAATCGCAAAAAAAGCAGTAGAATCCATTAAAGGATTGAAGGGTTATGTGGGGGTGGATTTGATCTTAGGAGATGAGGTTTATTTGGTGGAGATTAACTCCAGAATTACCACTCCTTATGTGGCACTAAGACAGATGCTCAACTTTAATTTAGGTGAAGCCATTGTGGAATCTGTGAAGGGTCACCTTCCCGAGGAAGTGAACATAAAAGGTGAAATTGAATTTCAAAAGGAAGCAGACAATCTGCAATTAAAGGTGATAGATTGAAGGTTGCTGGTTTTGATATTGGGGGAGCAAACACCGATTTAGCTGTGGTAGAATTTGATGAATTGGGGAATATTCTTGATATAAGAACTGATTTTCGTTACCTTCCCATGTGGTTGAAAAAGGAAGAACTATCCCAAACTTTGATAGACCTATTATGTCCTGATATGGATGAAATAGTTGCAGTAGGTGTTTGTATGACAGCAGAACTTGCTGACAGCTACCAAAACAAAAGTGAGGGTGTATTGGATATTAGTGGGATGGTCATGGAATCATTTAACCTTCCAGTAGGTTTTGTGGGTCTTAATGGTGTAATAGATTACGAAGGAGTAAAAAACAGTCCTCTTGATCTGGCCGCTGCCAACTGGATTGCCACGGCACCATTAGCTGCATACATGTCACCTGATTGTGTGTTGATTGATACCGGAAGCACTACCACTGATATAATTCCCATTAAAAATGGTAAAGAATCTGCAATGGGAAGATCTGACTTGGAAAGATTGGCAACAGGTGAATTGGTATACACTGGAACTTTAAGAACTAACGTGGCCACTATTGTAGATAAAGTGCCACTGAAGGCAGAATGGGTGCGAGTGGCATCTGAACTTTTCGCACAAACTGCGGATGTGCATTTGGCACTGGGAAATATCGCCTCAGAAGATTACACATCCCAAACACCGGATGGTTGTGGCACCTCCTTGAACGATTGCCTTTTAAGATTATCAAGGGTAGTGTGCGGAGATCTGGATTTATTAAGTCATGAAGATATTCTGGAAATGGCCCAGTTTATTTACAAAAAACAAGTAGCTCAAGTTGCTGAAGCACTTAAAGAGGTTACAGATAGGGAAAATCTGGAATTAGTAGTTACTACTGGATTAGGAATGAATACCATTGGATTTAAAGCCGCTGAACTTCTGGGACTTGAGGTTAAGACCATGGACGAGATTCTAACCCGACAAGATTGTGTGGTGGCACCTGCAGTGGGAACTGCTCTTTTAATGGAAAACTATCTCAGGGAACAGTTCAATAAATAAATTAATCCCAATTAGATAAGATTATCTGGTATAAAAGACCATAAATATCCATTAGAATATTATCGGGTCAGTAATGTGTCCATAGAGCTTACCAACAAGGTCATCAAGCATGAAACTAAGTTCAATTATATTGATTGTAATACTGGTAGTAGGTGGAATTTATCTCTTTGCCAATTATAGTCAACACTCTACTTTAGGCTCTAACCAACAGGGATATGTTACTAAAGATGTTTATTCCCATTACGGAACTCCCAATGCAAAGATCGCAGTGGTGACGGGAATGCATCCAAGGGAAGACTTGGCCACTAACCTGGTACCTCATGTTGTGAAAATCTTTGCTCTTTTGAATAAAGTGGAGATAGTTGACTACCATGTGACCGTCACAGATCAACCACAGGACTTTGATGTAGGCAGAGAGAATGGTCAGGATCTGGTTGCCCAATACGTGATTCCGGATATTGAAACCACAGATTATGAGCTGGTGATTATTGCCCATGACCATGAAAGTGGTTATGGTGAAGATTATTACATAGCCACCCCCACACATGACTCCAAATCAGTTACACTGGGTGAAGCTGTATCACAGTTACTGCCCCAGTTCAATTATTATCCTGGTTCATCCACCCGACGCACGCAGAGTAGTTCCATATCCCAAGTGGATAGACCTTTGGCCAATGCAGGATATCCAGTTTTCGTTTATGAGATTCCAGAATGGAACAACCAACTGGAGGCAGCAATAAACACTTACCAATTATTCAGTGCCAGTTTTAATGTGCTTCAAGTTTCAAATTAGCAAAAAGATAGAAAACAATAGTTAAAAAAAAGAAAAGTGGTATGTGGATAATTGGGTAGACATGGTGAATGAGACTAATTGGGCAGATAATTGGGTGATGGAGAACACTATGTGAAAACCCTATTAAAAATTTGAATTTAAAAATTGAAGATTCATGGAAAAATTGAAGATATCTCAGTTAACAATTATTAACATTAGCCAATAAATCTTTAGCTTATCATCCAAATTTAACTTATCATTTAACTGTTAAAACAACTATCAGTACCATACGTTCTTCATACCCAGTAAATATGCAATTATATTGGCTCCAAGGTGCAGAAACACACTGATTATAATTATTGTAATTATTAGATTAAGGGGGATAATTACTATCAGAGATGCGAATACCAGGGCACCCACCACAAAATCGAGTTGATCCATTAGTGGCACTGGATGTCCTCTTTCTACCTTGAATCTTCTCTTCACGAAACTGCCACAGGCATCTCCTATAATTGCACCACTACTCAGTGCAAGGCCCAATAACATGCCTTGTATCATGGTGAGGGTTATGGTTCCTTGAACCATTTTAAATATTCCTGGATCTCCAATCATCAATAAGTTCTGTACAACATCACCGGTTATGATCCCTTGAAATAGACCTATTCCCGTTCCAATTAAGATGCCTATAATGGTTCCTTTCCATGTGACACCATCTCCAAGTAATCTGCGGCCGTCTTTTAGGGATCGGCCCATATCGAGGGGTGTTCCTCCTCCGAAAGTAAGGGCACTGGCATTTGCTAGGTAAGCGGGTAACATAAAGTATATAGCATAAGCGGATAAAATCAAAACACTGAAAACACTAGGGTCCATAGTTTACCTCCGATTCAAAACAGGATAATAGTTATGTACTCAACTATAAAATACTATAAAGCTGATTGATCGCTCAAGTATATATAATGATTATACTTGGATAATAACTAAATTTTCAATTATTAAAATAAGGTGAGATAATGGTCATAAAGAAAACAAAAAGCCTGTGTCCGGAATGTCTTCGCGTGGTGGATGCAGAAGTCTTTGAAGACCAGGGAAAAGTAATGATAAAAAAAACGTGCCCAGAGCACGGTGAATTCGAAAACACTTACTGGCAAAATTCAGAAGCTTACAATTATGCTGCTGATTTTGATTACAGGGGTGATGGTATTGACAACCCCAGAACCACTATAGAAAAGGAATGTCCTCTTAACTGTGGTCTGTGCCCTGAACATGAGAGTCAAACCATATTGGGCCTTATTGATGTTACTAATCGTTGTAATCTTCGTTGTCCTATCTGTTTTGCTAATGCAGCGGTGTCTAAATATTTATATGAGCCCAGTTATGAGGAAATACGTGGAATGTTACGCAATCTTCGTGCAAACCAACCAGTACCTACTCCTGCCATTCAGTACGCAGGTGGTGAACCCACTGTACGAAAGGACATTGTAGAGCTGGTGAAGTTAGCCCGTGAAGAAGGATTCAGTCACACACAAATAGCTACCAATGGAATTAAACTTGCCAAAGATCCCAAATTCGCTCAAAGACTTAAAGATGCCACTTTAAACACGATTTATCTTCAGTTTGATGGAGTTACTGAAGAACCATACATCAAAGCCCGGGGCCGTAATCTTCTACCAACTAAATTAGAAGCCATTGAAAACTGTCGTAAGGCAGATCTAGGAATTGTTCTTGTACCCACCCTGGTTAAAGGAGTCAATGATCATCAAGTTGGTGACATCATAAGATTTGCCATTGAAAATCTGGACATCATCCGTGGAGTGAACTTCCAACCAGTTTCCTTTGCAGGCAGAACAGCTTCTGATGAAGTGGAAGAGCGTAGAATAACCATACCCATATTTGAGAAATTAGTGGAAGAACAGACTGATGGTGATATCGGTCGTGATGATTTCTACCCTGCCTCTTCAGTTATACCTATAACTGATTTTGTGGAAGCTATTGAAGGAGAAGATCAGGTATCTTTTACCTGTCATCCTCACTGTGGTGCTGCTACCTATATTTTTATTGATAATGATGAGATTATCCCCATAACTGAGTTTGTAGATGTTGATCGGTTTTTCAACCTCCTTTCTAAAAGTAGTGATGATATTAAAGATGGAGGAATAGTGGGTAAGGCTAAAGTCATTAGCAGGGCCACTGTGGAACTACCCAAAACCATTGACCGCGACAAAAAACCAGATTCACTGGATATAACTGGAATATTAACCAAGGTGTTCAAAGAACGTTCATACAGTGCTTTGGGAGATTTCCACCATAAAACTCTACTGATATCCTGTATGCACTTCATGGATCCCTGGAACTTTGACTGTGACCGAGTTAAACGGTGTGTGATACATTACGCAGTCCCAGATGGACGTATAATTCCATTTTGTGCTATGAACACAATTTACCGCCAAGAAATAGAAAAGAAATTTGCAAAACCACTGAAAAAATAAAAACGGTATTTAGAATTGATAATCGAAACTCCTTCACGTCTACATTTAACTCTACTGGATCTTAATGGCTCTTTAGGCAGGATAGATGGCGGGGTGGGACTCACCCTTAAAAAACCCTGTTTAATTTTGGAGATGAAACACAAGGGCAGTGGAATTGATGTGGAATTTAATAATTTTCAGAATCTTTCTAAAGATACTTTAAATGACTACGAAGAAAAAATTAGAACTTCAGCTCATCTAATGATGGAACACCTCCAGTTAAATGGAGAGGGTTACAAGTTCATTGTTCATGAAAATTTCCCATCCCATTCTGGTTTGGGTTCTGGAACCCAACTATCCCTGGCTACGGGCGAGCTCATTTCCGATTCTACAGGTAACAAGATGGAAGTACCTCAAATAGCACACATTGTAGGTCGTGGGGGCACTTCTGGGATAGGTGTAGCATCATTTGATAAGGGAGGTTTTATAATTGATGGGGGCCACCATCATGGAGAAAAAACCACATTTTTACCATCGTCTGCTTCAGAAGCATCACCCCCTCCAATTATTGCTAGGTATGATTTTCCTGATGACTGGAAAGTTGTCCTGGTAATTCCCAATATCATGAAGAATGTTTCCGGAACAAAAGAAGTGAACATTTTCCAGAAGTACTGTCCCATACCGTTAAGGGAGGTGCAACAGCTTTCTCATCTTATTCTCATGAAAATGATGCCAGCAGTACTTGAAAAAGACCTGGATGCATTTGGAGAAACTGTTAACACAATACAAAGTGTGGGATTTAAAAAAATAGAAAACCAGCTTCAAAAACCTTTGATTGCCGAAATAATCACTATTCTTCGGGATGCCGGTGCTCCAGGTGTGGGTATGAGTTCATTTGGACCTACCATATATGCGATCACTGACAGTCCTAAGGATATAGTAAGTGCTGCGCATGACGCCCTTGATGAGGTCGGGGGTAATATTATTGAAACCACGGCCCAAAATTATGGTGCCACTAAAAGGTAGTATACATTTAAATCAATCATCTTGTGATTAAAATGACATGTAACATAAAGGGTAAGGTTTGGAAATTCAGGGATAGCATAGATACTGATGTAATTATTCCGGGACGTTATCTGAGAACTTTCAGTTTAGATGAGCTTGCCAGCCATGTAATGGAAGGAGAAGATCCTGAATTCTCAAAAAATGTCCAAAAAGGTGATATAATTGTGGCAGGCTGGAATTTCGGCTGTGGATCTTCCAGAGAACAAGCACCAGTGGCTTTGAAACATGCAGGCGTACGTGCAATCGTTGCCAAGTCATTTGCACGTATTTTCTATCGTAACGCTATCAATATAGGTCTGCCGTTGATAGTGGCAGATATAGATGCTGAAAAAGGGGATGAAGTAATGATTAACCTGGAGGAAGGTGTCATTAAAAATATCAACACTGGTAAAACTGTTACCATACAACCATTTCATAGTTTCATGCTGGAAATACTCCAGGATGGGGGTCTGGTTAAACATTATTTAAATGAAAAAGAGCAAAAAAGTTAGTCTTAAAGAGTCGGGGGCAATTGTAATTAACTTTAAGGCCAGGACAATACAAAGTATAATTTAACAGTTTTTATAAAATTTATGTTATAATAACAATATTTATCAAAATTTTAGAATTTTTAAAATATTTTCTTATTTTTGATTTGTGTGAGGAAAAAAACAATGAAGTGCCCAATTTGTAAATCTGAATCTCATGAAATACTAAAGACTAAGGGTAAAAATACTAAAGAAGTCCTTTTAAGGTGTAATGAATGCGGAAACACCTTCAGGGAAACTGTTAACATCCCTAAGATGACAGAATGTAGAATCATCATCAGTAAATTTTCTGAATCGGAAAAAAACCAGGTCAAAATCTACCCTGATGAAATTCTTCAGGTCGGAGAAGTTCTGGTGGTAGATGGAGAGGAAGTGCAGATAACCTCACTGGAAAACAAAAGGGGAGGCAGAGTTTCAAAAAGCCCGGTTTCGGAACTGGAAACCATCTGGGCAACATCACTGGCAGGACCCACAAGGGTAGGAGTATCTGTAGATTATGGGGGTAGAATTCTCTCTAAGAAGGTTGAAGTTGAAAGGGATTTCTTATTCACAGTAGGTGATGTAGTGAAAATGGGAAGCGCAGTATTTCGTATAAAATCCATGAAAACTGTAACCTCCAAGATCAGAAGGGGAAGTGCCATTGCAGAACAAACCAAAAGGGTTTATGGAAGACCTGCAGATCGTAATGATAAATTCCAATATGATCTATCCTCTAAAATTGTTGAAAATGAAATATAACCATTAACATCAAATTATCATCCCTTAAAACATCAAATTATCATCCCTTAAAACATCAAATTATTATCCCTTAAATAAACTATATCTCTATTCAGGATATGTGGTTTGATGAATGACAAAAGAGAAGATCTGGTGGAAAAACTCACAAGCCATGGTTACATTAAAACTGAAAAAGTAAAAAAAGCCATGGGTAGTGTTCCCAGAGAAAAGTTTATGCCTCCTGAAACCAGACCATATGCCTACTTGGATAGGCCTTTACCTATTGGAGAGGGACAGACCATATCTGCTCCCCATATGGTGGCCATAATAGCTGAAAAATTAGATCTGTGTGAAGGGATGAATATCCTTGAAATTGGAACCGGATTTGGATACAACGCTGCTGTGGTGTCTGAAATTATTGGTAGTAATGGTCATGTTTATACAGTGGAAAGAATACCTTCCCTGGCAGAGAAGGCAAGAAAAAACCTTGAAAACACAGGTTTTGGTGATCAGGTAACTGTAATAATAGGGGATGGAACTTTAGGATATCCAGACAAAGCACCTTACGATAGAATCTATGGGACTGCCAGCGCACCACAAATTCCAGAACCACTTAAAAAACAGTTAAAAATTGGTGGAAAATTGATTATACCCATGGGTTCTCATAACTATTACCAGGAACTGGTGTCTGTGTTGCGAATTTCCGAGGACGATTTCAAGTTCCAGGACCTGGGAGGAGTTGCATTTGTCCCAATGATTGGAAAACATGGTTGGCCCAAGGATTAACACCTATTGAAATTATAAATTCAACTTTAAATAAATTAAACTATTATACTTAATTAATCAACCCAGAAATTTTAATAAATCTAATAAAAACATCAAAAAGACTGATTATATCTAATAAAATTTTATGAGATCAGTGTAAAAATATTGAAACTTGTTAAATCATGATCAAAAATGAAATTATATATTGAAACTTTTGGTTGCACCTTCAATCAGGCAGATTCCCAGATAATGGCGGGTTTACTGGAAGAAAACGGGGTTAAAATCGTCAAATCAATTGAAAATGCGGATATTGTTCTTTTGAATACTTGTTACGTTAAACTACCCACGGAACAGAAGATTATTAACCATATTCAGAGATTACAGGATCAATTCCCTCATAAAAAGTTTTTAGTTGCCGGGTGCATGGTGGATATTGACCCAGTGAAGTTGGAAAAATTAGCACCAGAGGCAGGGTGGATTGGGGCTCGAAGGATAAAATCCGTTCTGGAAGTAGCAAATTCAATTGCGAATGGAGATATTAGAAGGGAAACTGGCCAGGATAATCAGATAAAGACATGTCTTCCTCGTAAACGTTTCAATCCATTAATACACATCCTTCAGATTTGTGAGGGATGTTTGGGCAAATGCAGTTATTGTTGCACTAGATTTGCAAGGGGATCACTTCAAAGTTACCCAGTATCTCTATTAAAGAGGGAAACCGAACAAGCTGTTGCTGATGGTTGTGTGGAGATACAGTTAACTGCTCAAGATACTGCTGCCTATGGAAAAGACACAGGAGAAAAACTTTCCAACCTTATAAATGAGATAACCAGCATACCTGGTGATTTCAAGGTGAGGGTTGGAATGATGCACCCTAAAAACATCATTGATGACCTTAAATCGGTTATTGACTCCTTTAAAAATGACAAAGTCTATAATTTCCTCCATCTACCTCTACAAAGTGGAAATAACCAGGTTCTATTTGATATGAATCGTGGACATTCAGTTTTTGAATACCTGAAGATAGTGGATAAATTTAAATCAGAAATACCTCAACTTTCCCTGGCAACTGATGTCATTGTAGGATACCCTACTGAGGATGAAACTGCTTTCCAGGACACTCTCGATATTATAAAATGGATACGTCCTGATTTTCTTCACATCTCTAAATATCATCATCGTCCTGGCACTCTATCCTCATCAATGGATGAAATCGACCATCAAACTATGAAAAATCGTTCTCGACGTTTAAATGATCTTAAAACTCAGATAGCTTCTTCAAACAACAGAGAACTATTGGGAACAACTCAAAAGATATTGATAACTGATAAAGGAAGTAAGGGGGGGTATATTGGCCGCACAAGTTCATATAAAACAGTTGTTGTGGATGAAGCTACTTTGGGGAAGTTTTATAGTGTAAAGATTACACACTCACTCAGCACTTATCTTAAGGGGAAGATCCTATAGTCCCATATTTCTTTTTTTTTAAGTTAATTTGTAAAGGGTATTCTTAGATAAATGATATTTTTAAATTGAACATTTATTCTCAACATACAACATTATTATCATCGGTAGTAATTTTTTTACATATTTATGATTATCATAATCACCATGCGTTAATGCTCATTTATAGTTGATTTTGGGAGTAAATTAAACTTTTGTCCGCTGATTCTTTTTATTTATAAAAAAAGCTCTTTTAAATCCTATAGTAAATCATATATAGCTTAATAAAAAGAGAAAGAATTGATATGATGAAATATTTAGTATGTGAAAATTGTGGTGGTTACTACCTTCTGATGGATGGAGAATCCCCCAATGATTATGAGTCCTGTGAATGTGGTGGTAAACTTCACATTTTAGAATACGATGAAGAAAATCAACTTCAATCTCCAAGAATTCTTTGTGAATCCTGTGGAAATCCAAATGACATCCACACACCATTCTGTAGTAGATGTGGTCAAATATTAAAACCTGCTAGAGAAATTGTGGTCAAAAATGAAGAATCCTTGTTAAAACCAAAAGTATTTGCCGGTTTAACATTTGTAGTAGTTTCTATAATGGTGTTAGGTCTTCTGTTATGAGGCGGATAAGTCAGCAAAAAATTGTTCCTAGGGATGAAGACAAGTTTTTATCAATCATTAAGTATGTTTTTTCAATCATTAGTAATAACATAGAACTTCAACTATTCTTAAATCAATGTTAATAATGCAGTTTATGCTCACTTTTTTTGATATTCTTTTTTTTAATATTTTTGAATTGAATTAATTAAAAACAAAATCTTCATAGGTTTTATTTGTTAACTGGTATATTTACAATGGATATCTATAAAACAGTAAAATAAATAATGCCGTGGGCCGGACTTGAACCAGCGACATCCAGATCTTCAGTCTGGCGTTCTCCCAACTGAACTACCACGGCTAATGGGCCCGACGAGATTCGAACTCGTGATCACCTCCGTGTCAGGGAGGTATCATACCCCTAGACCACGGGCCCGCATTCACTGATTATAGTTCTGTTACTATATAAACCTTTTCTCTTGAGGGTGAAGGTAATAAAGAATCTGAAAAACCTATTTCAATATTTCAGTAAAATGTATATGCTTTACTTACTATATATAAAGCCGCTAAAACGTAGGGGTGATACTAAATGGATATCAATGATCCCATAAAAACTACCGTAGAAGAGATTCGTAAAGTCTTAAATATTGAAAATGTGATTGGGGAAGTAATAGAAAGTGAAGATAAAGTGATGATACCTGTTACCCGGATGGGAATGGCCTTCGGAGCAGGTATGGGTGAAGGAAGAAATCCCGATGCCCAAGGTGGGGCTGGTGCTGCTGCAGGTGGAGGCGCCGGAATAGAACCTGTGGCTGTTGTGGTGGTCTTCAAAGGCATGACAGGGCCTGAAGGTGTTAAAGTAATGTCCTTAAAATCAGCCGACCCACTATCCCGAGCTATAGGGGAAGCAGGCTCCGCCATAGTTGATGTCATGTCCGAAGCAGGAAAAATGGGAATGGGAAAAAAAGACAAAGGTAAAAAAAAGGGTGAAAAAACAGAGAAAGAAGCCAAAGAATAAATTTTTAATAAATAAATAACCTACGAGCGGGTTAAATTTGATATATACTATAATAGGCATCATAATACTTATTTTGGTGCTTATTTTATTGTCTTTTCTTTTAATTCCTTTAAAGTTATCTTTAAATCTTAAAAAGCATGGTTCTCAGATTAAAGGCAAGTTCAGCCTGATATGGTTGGGCATTAGAGTTTTTTCCAGGGAAATACCAGAAGAAAAAGATGAAGATGAAAAAAAGAAAAAAGAAAAAGAAGAAAAGGATAAAAAAGAAAAGTTTGATGTTGATGGTATTTTAAAGATCCTTAACTTGTTTTTAGATGCATGGCCACATATTCACAGATTATTGGTTACTATTTATCATTCGTTCTCATTGGAAAAGTTCTCCTTGGACTTAGTAATGGGTCTGGAAAGTCCTGCAGACACTGCCTTGTTCACAGGTTATATTTGGGCTTTTACCAATCCTCTCACTGCTTTGACTCCTATTCATGTGTTAGTGACACCGGAATTTAACCGAAGAGTCTTAGATGGTAATCTCCAGATTGATGTAAAGTTGAAACTATTCAGGATAGTTGTGGGGGCAATCAGGGCTTACACAAAAAAACCAGTAAGAGAGCTCATAAAGGAAATTCGCAGTTAATTTGGTATAAAAAAAATGATAGATGAAGAAATCAAGGTTGGAAAACCTAAAAAAATTGACGGAAGAATTTTCTATCCTATATTAAAGATTTTTCACTGGAAACACCAACAGAGTGAGTTTTACTCAGTTTCTCCTGTAGCTCTGGTTGTGGTTGAAGGAGATTTGAAGTACATGTTCCATTTAGATGAGGTTGAAAACCCTGAAGAGTTCATGAACATGATATGAAGCTAAAGATGATAAAATTTGATCTATAATTGTAAAACTATGCTTCTATAAACTAAAATCTACTTTTTAGGTTTTCCTGTAAACTTTACTTTTAAGATAATGTTATATGATTATTTTAACAATGAATGAATATATATTAATTTGATAAGGGTTTGGAGGATTTCTGTTGAACTTGGATTTGGGTAGACAAGGAACTAAATACGAAACAATTATTATTCTCACTTTAGTTGCCGTAGCATGCATTTTAACCTATTATTTCCATTTTGTTTTAAAAATTGGAATAATATTCACCCATTTCTATTACATTCCCATTATTCTTTCTGCTATATGGTGGAAACGAAATGGTTTATGGGTCCCTTTTTTCCTGGCAGGAGTTCTGTTCTTCACAGACTTCATAAACCCTTTAAAAGCAGACCCCTGGGCCGATGATTTTTTCCGAGCCATTATTTTCATTTCAGTCAGTGTAATAACCGTTATTTTAAGTGAAAAGATTGAAAAATCCCAGATCAAACTTGCTGAAAGTGAGAAAAAATTCCGTTCTGTGATTGAATCTGCTGCAGAGGCCATAATCACAATTGATGTTGATAGAAACGTTGTATTCTGGAATAAAAAAGCTCAAAATATGTTTGGATATGATGAAGAAGAGATTATTGGTCAATCCATCACAAAAATCATGCCCAACCGGTTCAAAGATGATTTCAATGAGGGAATGAAAATTTTTGTGAGTTCTGAACGAGTCAAGTTTACCATGAGTAACCCCAATATTCGAGCTCTCAGAAGAGATGGTCAGGAGTTCCCCTTTGAATTTACAGGATCCATGTGGGAAGCAGAAGGCCAACACTATTACACGGCCATAATAAAAGATATCACGGATAAACTTAAGGCTGATGAAACTCGTTCCACCTTAGCTGCCCTTGTGGAAAACTCCAATGATGCCATAATTGGTAAGGATTTGAATGGAATTGTATTCAGTTGGAATCAAGGTGCAGAGGAAATATACGGTTACACTGCGGAGGAAATGATAGGAAAAGCAGTTTCTATATTATTACCTCCAGGATCAAATGAATTAGAACAAATAGAGGATAACATTTCTCGTGGAGAAACAATTCATCATTACCATACTCACCGCATTACAAAAAGTGGTGAGAAAATTGATATTTCCCTTACCAGTTCACCAATTAAAGATTCTTATGGGAATATAATGGGGGTTTCGTCCATTGCCAGGGATATAACCCAGGAAAAACGGGCTGAAAGAGCTCTTGAGGAAAGTGAAGCACAATTAACTATGGTTACCACGAACATGGCGGATATTATATGTCAAACCAATGAGGAAGGTGTTTACATCTACATAAGCCCCTCTGTAGAATCAGTACTGGGTTATAAACCTGATGAATTGATTGGAAAATCTATGTTCGACTTCATACACTCTGAAGATGTTAATATTCTTACATCCTGCATACAGGATGCTGCAGGTAGCTGCATATCCCAGTCAGTCAGATATCGTTTCAAAAAGGCCGATGGTAGTTATATTTGGATTGGGACAACTGAAACCCCTCTTTTTAATGATGAAGGTGATGTTAATGGTTTTGTTTGTAATAGTAGGGATATCACCCAACAAAAAGAGATGGAAGATGCCCTTCGTGAGAGTGAAGAGAAATACCGATCACTTATTGAATCTGCTAATGATCCCATTGCTTTGTTTGATGAAAATGGAATTATTTTACTCTCAAATAAGGCAGGTGCAAATAGTTTAAACATGGAACCAGCTGATTTATTGGGCAGTTCTCTGTGGGAACTTTTCCCAGATGCTGCAAAAAAGCAAATAGAATTAATCAAACATGTATTTCGCACAGGAAAAGGTGTAGAAATTGAAATGCCCGTAGAATACTTTGGAAGGGAGAGATGGTACAGTGCAAGCGTCCAACCCCTTTATGGTAATGATAACAAAGTTCATCGAGTGCAGGTAATTTCAAGGGATATTACTGACATTAAAAATACCCAAATGAAACTTGAACATGCTTTAAAAGATAAGGACATGCTGATGAAAGAGATCTACCATAGGGTGAAAAACAATCTAATGGTGATTTCCAGTCTTTTGAATCTTCAATCACGCTATATCCAGGATGAAGAAGCCAAAGGAATCTTCAAAGAAAGCCAAAATCGAGCTCATTCCATGGCCCTCATACACGAACGACTTTACCGTTCCACAGACCTGAAACAGATGGATTTCGGTGACTACATCCGCAGTTTGGCCTTGGATCTCTTCCGAACATATGTTAAAGACCCATCACGTATTCAACTTAAAATGGAAGTAGAAGACATAATGTTAGATATTGACACCGCTATACCCTTGGGGCTAATTGTAAATGAACTTTTATCTAACTCCATGAAACATGCCTTCCCTGATAATACTAGTGGGGAAATTAAGGTTAAATTCAATAAAGATGGAGAAAACTGTATTTTAGAAGTCAGTGATACAGGAATAGGATTCCCTCAAGACCTTCAACTGGATAAAACAGAATCATTAGGATTGCAATTAGTTAACAACCTAACACAACAAATTAGTGGGGAACTGGAACTTGAAAGGAGTCCGGGAACTACTTTCCACATCGTTTTCAAAGAAAAAAAAATAGTTAACTAATTGGAATTGATTATGGAAAATCAATAATAGGTTTTATTAATCAATTTTCATGAAATCCTTTTTCAATGCTCCACAGATGGGGCACACATCAGGAACTTCATTTTCTACAGTGTTTCCGCAGTGGTCGCAGACATAATAATCTACTTTTTCATTTTTCCCTAAAGATTTTAAGGCTTTCTGGTATAATTCAGCGTGAATTTCTTCAACCTGGTTGGCCACATCAAAAGTCCACACCGCATTTTTGTTACCTTCACTTTTAGCTTCTTTTATGAATTCCGGATACATCTCTTCAAATTCTTCATTCTCTCCGGAAATTGCAGCCTTTAAATTCTCAGCAGTGCTATTTATTCCATCCATCACCATTAAATGGTTATGTGCATGAACTGTTTCAGCTTCTGCAGCTGCACGGAAGAGTTTGGCAACTTGAAGATATCCTTCTTCATCTGCTTTCTTAGCAAAAGCTAAATATTTACGGTTAGCCTGAGATTCGCCAGCAAATGCCTCTTTTAAATTATCCATGGTGCTCATAGTTTTTACCTCCATAAAAAGTGTATCTTTGGATATATTTCAACTTTATTATGATGTTAGTATATTGAAGATTCATGTATTAACTGTAAATTTTTACCATCAAAAAATCAGTCCTAACATTAAAGTAGTTGGTTGTATAGGGGATTGTGAGAATCATCATATTCAATGTCTTTAGAGAAGATCACACCTTAAGTTGAATGGATAAAAAACGAACACAATCCTAAAAAATAAGAAAAAGAAGAAATAAAAAAATTTATGCTGATTTGACGGCCATTTCGATGTCTTCGGATTTGACAGTCTTTCTTCCAGCGTGTTTTGCAAGTTCTACGGCTTTTTTGGCCAGCTCTTCGCCACTTTCTTCCAGAGCTTTGGCTAAAGCCTCCTTTGCATCATCGCTTATCCTTTGAGCACCAGCATTTTTTATGATCCTTCCAACTGGAGCAATTGGTAATTCAGCCATATTTTCACCTCCTATTTTAGCTAGGACTCTATAATATTTAAAGATATCGGTTTTCATGACATGATGAGCCATGGTAATTACCTTGCACACTCACCAAGTGTGATCATCAACCTACCAAAAATTTAAAGGTTACATAGTCCCATAGGAATTCTCATGTATAATACTCCGGACATTGCACCCACCATTGAAGAGATACTATGCAAGGCCACGCGAGACTTGATTTCATATGAAGAAGCATTAAAACTTATTAAAACTACTGGTTCAGATTATCAGGCCTTAATTAGGGCAGCTGACTTGCGAAGGCAGGAATTGATTGGTGATGAAGTTACTTATATTAAGAATTGGAATATCAATTTCACTGATATATGCACTGGAACCTGTGGTTTTTGTGCCTTCCGCAAAGACCCTGGGCAGGATGGGGCATACTTTTTAGATGTTGATGAGATAGTCCAAAGGGCTAAAACTGCCTGGGATGATGGTGCAATTGAAATCTGCATACAGGGTGGCTTACATCCTGATGTTGATGCCTACTTTTATGAGAAAATACTCCTGTCTGTAAAAGAGGAAATCCCGGACATACATATTCATGCTTTTTCTCCCATGGAAATATATTATGGGGCAGCACAATCAGGATTGACTTTAAAAGAAACATTGAAGATGTTGAAAGATGCAGGTTTGGGTTCCATGCCTGGAACTGCTGCTGAAATCCTTAATGATGATGTTCGGAAGGTCATCTGTCCAGGTAAACTCACAACTGAAGAATGGGTTCAGGTGATTGAAACTGCTCACCAAACTGGCGTACCCACCACCTGCACCATGATGTATGGTCATGTGGAAAGCGTAGAACACCGGGTGGAGCACCTGGAAATCCTGCGCAACATACAGAAAAAAACTGGAGGATTCACAGAATTCGTGCCACTTACATTCATGCATCAAAATGCACCCATATATAAGCAGGGTATTTCCAGCCCTGGAACCACTGGAACCGAGGATCTGAAACTCTATGCTGTGTCCAGGTTAATGTTCGGAGATCTCATTCCTAACATCCAGGTTTCCTGGGTGAAACTGGGATTTAAATTCGCACAGGTATGTCTCACTGCTGGTGGTAATGATATGGGTGGAACACTGGGAGAAGAAAACATTTCCCGATCTGCAGGGGCGCAGCATGGTGTTTACACGCCTCCTGAACATTTACAATACATTATCAGGGATTTAGGCAGGATACCCGCTGAGAGGGATACTCTTTATAAAAAAATAAATCTTTTGTAATATTCTTTTTATGTATTTTTGTTGTTGTTTTTCTTTTATATAGGGAATAATTTATGATTGTGGCAATTGAGAGGAGGGGTTTTGATCAATATGAAAATGAATTTTAACGATTATCGTCATGGTAAAGACTTCTGGCGAGTAAACCTATGTTTTCAATTGAATTTTCAATTTGATTATTAATATTGATTATTGCTGGTAGATTTGGGATTGGGGAGCTAGATTTTATTTATAACCACCCAATCACCCTCTTCAACATTTTCCATAATCTCCAAACCTTCAACCACCAGTCCAATATGATTAACATCAGAGGCAGGCTGGGAATCTCCGAAAAAAATGCAAAAAGCATTTCCTGGTGGCCAGTAAGATATGTCTCCCTTATCTGAGGATGGTGAGGGGTTTTCATAGTCATGATCTAAGGGTATGGGGAAGTAGATTTCTTCCTGCCATAACTGGGCCTCACCCTCCATAGGAAGGTTATCGTAGAAGTTTTGGGCAGTTTTCGGGTTTCGGTCATCTAAGATTGCAGTGAGTTTTCCTTTTTTTATTATTTCAATCTCAATTTCCATCTTCATTGAAGTCACACTCTCTTATCCTCTTAATTAAAGTGACACACTCTTCTCATCTTGTTTTAGTCAGTTTGATTCAGGAGTTCTTCCATTATCTGCACACCGGTGGATGTTCCAATCTTACTGGCACCAGCATCGATCATGGCCAGTGCTGTTTCCAGGTTGCGAATACCTCCGGAGGCTTTAACACCCATTTGCATACCAACAGTTTCCCTCATCAACCTGACGTCTTCGGTTGTAGCGCCATCTACTCCGAATCCAGTGGAAGTTTTCACGTAATGAGCTCCGGCCTCCCTAGCCAGCTGGCAGGCAGTTATTTTTTCTTCCCTGCTTAGTAGGCCTGTTTCCAGTATAACCTTCACTATGCGTCCTCGGGCTGCTCCCACCACTGCTGCTATGTCTGATTGGACCAGGGGGTAGTGGCCTGATTTAAGGGCTCCGATATTCATCACCATATCCAGTTCAGATGCACCATTCTCCACAGCCTCCTCAGCCTCAAAAGCCTTGGCATGGGTTGTCTGCACACCGAAGGGGAATCCTATAACCACACACACCTGAGTATCTGAATTTTCCAGAAGTTCCCATGCTAGGGCTGCCTGGGTGGGTGTTACACAGACACAGTTGAAGTCATAGTTATCTGCCTCCTGGCAAAGAGATTTAATATCATCATCAACGGCATCCCTCTGTACATTGGTGTGATCAATCATACCTGCCAGTTCTTCAATTGATATCCTCATCAAATCCCTCCATTTGTTGTGTTTTTTTTCATATTTTTTTTTTTATCTATGTTCAATTAGGAATATTTTCAAATAGGTTCAAACCGGGAAAATTTTTTAAATTAACTTTTTAGCCATGTATGGTCCTTCCTGCTCATACCCAAATTTACGATAATAATTACGGACTCCTATTCCACTGGTTATGAGAATTTTCTTTTTATCATATTCTTCATAGCTCACTTTTTCTGCTTCTTTTAAGAGTTGTTCACCATAACCTCTGTGTTGCCATAGTTCATCTTCTCTTTCACCTAAGGGTATCATAGGACCATATACATGTAATTCACGGACCAGTGCTGTGTCATGATCTATTTCTGGCCTATGGATCTTGGTTGATGGCATACGCAGCCTTAAAAATCCAAGAAGAACATCAGACTTCACATCTTCCATGGACATGAATATTTCTTCTCCTTCACTTGCCAGGTAATTTTCTTTCAGGAGTTGAACATTTTCATGATTGGGTTTAATTCCCTGTGCTGCCTGGTGTCCCACTTCCCGGCAGCGGATGCACTGGCACTGCACACCTTCCTTTTTAAGTTGTTTGTAGACTAATTCTCCCAGATTGGACTTCTTAACTCCAGCTTCTATGAGTTGAGAGGGAATATCCCGCTGAATACGCATGGTACGCACCCATGTGGGAAGTATCTTTTTCACTTTAACTATAAGGTCAACTGCTTCCTCTGTAGAGTAAGGTTCGTACTCCCCATTTTCCCATAATTCATAGAGTTTGGAGCCTTTGGTGACCAGGCAGGGATATATCTTCAGCATGTCTGGTTTGAAACGCTCATCAGAAAATATTCTCCTGAAAATCCGCAGATCTCTTTCTTGGTCTGAGAAAAGACCTGGCATGAGGTGCATGGCCACTTTAATTCCAGAATCCTTCAAGATCCGGGTGGCCTCTACAGTATCCTCAACCCTGTGCCCACGCTGGATACGATGATATATGAAGTTATAGATGGTTTGCACACCTAACTCCACTCTGGTAACTCCCATCTGAAGCATCCGATCAACATCCTCCCTCTTGGAGTAGTCAGGTCTGGTTTCGAAGGTCATACCCACACAACGTACACTGGAGTTTTCATTGGCTCTTTGAATGTCTTCCAAGTACTTGAATTCCTGCAAAGTCTCTGAATTTATTTCATCAGCACTGGGAACAATTTTAGTTTCTTTAACTCCAAAATTCACCATAGCTTGCAAGCATTGGGTTATGAACCACTCCTGAAAACACAGGAATCGGGAGGGAAAAGTACCTCCCATTATGATGAGTTCCACTTTATCCAGGGGGTGACCTATACTCTCCAGTTGGAGTAAACGATTGTAAACCTGTTTATATGGATCGAAATCATACATTCTGGCCCTTAATGCTGCTGGCTCCTCCCCAGTGTAACTTGGAGGTGCTATAGTGCTTTCAGGACAGTATAGGCATCTTCCATGAGGACATTTATGTGGGGGGCACATCACTGCCACCACGGCCACACCAGAAATGGTTCTGGTGGGTTTTTTCTTTAAAATAGGAATCACTTGTTCTATTTCATCTGCACGGGCCATTTGGAGTATTTCTGAATTACGGGGGAACCTGTCCAGTTTGTAATCACGACATACTCTGAATTTAGCTTTCTCCAGATCATTCCTGTTTTTTATATCCCCTGCCAATATGGCCTTTATTATGGATCTTCCCGCTTTTTCCATTTGTTTTTCTCCAAAAATCCCATTAAAAATTATTTATTTAATATTTTTTTGATAAAATCATTGATAACCTGTGGTGATTATCTTTTTACTATCAATTGATTATTAATCCACCATAAAATTCTAATTTTGATATTTAATATAACTTTAACCATTTTTTTTAAGTTTAAGTATTTCCATGGCTCTCATAATATCTGTTCTGGATATTATCCCCACCAATTGTCCATTTTCCACCACAGGCAGTCTTCCCACGCCGGTCTGTTTTAACTTGGCCATGGCATCGATTAACAGTTCACTGGGACTAACTGTCACCAGATCACGACTCATAAATTCAGTTATTGACTTGTTTTCTTCACCCTGTTTTGCATGGGAGATATCATGGAAGGTGATAATCCCAGAGAGATTCTGCCCATCTACAACTGGATAACCCATATGCTTATTTTCTAACATGATTTTCAGCATTTCTTCCACAGTTGTTTCCATTTTAACAGTTTTAACTTCCCTGGTCATCATATCTTCGACTTTAACTCCTTCCAGAATGTTTGAAACCATTATTTCCTTGTATTCAGCGTCTGCTCCAATGTAAATGAACAATGCAATGAGAATCAGGAAAAAATTCCAGAAGATTCCTACCACTGCCATGAACATGGCCAAAAACTTACCCACAGAAGCTGCAGTTTGTGTAGCCTGCAAATAACTCATACGCCTGGCAAGAATTGCTCTTAAAACCCTCCCACCATCCATTGGATAAGCTGGGATCAGGTTGAAAGCTCCCAGAATGAGGTTAACCAGTGCGAAATTATTTAGAAATTCAAAAATGTAGGGATAATATCCAGACCCTGCAAAGGCAAAGTAAATCCCATAACAGATCAATGCTATAACAAAGTTCACCATTGGCCCAGCAATAGATATTCGCAATTCCTCACCAGGATCTTCTGGTAACTCTTCCATGGCTGAAACACCACCAATGGGCAGGAGAATTATCTTTTCAATTCCAATTCCGTATCTTTGAGCCACATAAGAATGGGCCAGTTCATGGAGTACAACTGTAACAAATAGTAAAGTGATGAGCAAAGCTGCATTTAAATCAATTCCAGGTGCCAGATTCAGTATAGCCACAGCATAAATCAGGATCATTAAAAGAAGAAATGAAACATGCAATTCCACGGGGATGCCAAAGGCACTGAATATTTTAAAGGAGTACTTCATTGTTGCACCTGTTTATTCAACACCGTTTTATTCATATTATTATAGTTGACTTCCAATGGTATAAAATGACATGGGAAAACTGGAAATAAGACCATAACTATCATGTGGAATATTATACCTAGGACCAGGGGTAGTTATTTTCCATGTCAATCCCCAATTTAAATCTGGGAGGATTAAAAGGTTTAAAGGATATGAATCGCTTTAAAATGGACAATAATTATATACATCAAAAAACAGAGTAACAAGTGGTGTTAAAATGAAAGTGAGTGATTTCTTCGGGCGGAAAGTTTTGGATAAAAAGGCTAACGAGATTGGTAAAGTTGTGGATATGGTGATAGAACCAAAAGAAGGAATCATAACCAGTATGATTCTATCAACCAGTGATTTTGGTCTCACCCGGAAAGATGTGGAGATAGAAACTTCAGATATTGATGAGGTTGGAGACTACGTTTTATTGAATATTGGACAGGAAGACTTGGATGAAAGGGTCGAATCAGCCAAAAAAGCTGAAAAAAGACGATTAGATATTAAAAAATAAATAACAATTGATTTGGAAATATTCTTACAATATAAATTTAAATTGTCATGGGCATGAATTCATTATACTGGGGGTGAAATTGTGGAAACAGCTACTCGAGAGGATAACGAACTTTTAATTGGCGTTCACGTAAGGTACAGTGGAACCGGCAGTGCAGGTGAGGTTTTAGCCCTTCGTAGTGATGACGATGGTATTTGGGCTAAAGTAGATACTACTCAGCTTTGGTACAACAGCCGTTACCTAGAACTCTTGGATGAAAAAGAATACAAAAAGATCAAAGACAGAGAATCCAAGAAGAAATCTAACAAGTTCAATGAAGATGCTGATGAGAAGGAAGTTATTAAGAAAAAAATTGATTCAGTTAAACAGAAACTGGACGGTGTGGACATGAGCAGTGAGCTCTGTGATGGTGGAGGCTAAAACTCCTCCATAACTTACTTTTTTTTGATCAGTATTAACTTTAATATAATACATGTAATTTTTAATTAATTAGCCTTATTTAAATCATTTTTTACTTTTAAAGGTCATAAAAAGCGGTTTATGTTTTTAAACTTCATTTAATCATTTAATTTATTGGTGCACTCTTTGAATGAATTTTCAACTGCAAATTTATCTATTTTCAGTTCTTCTCCTAAAACAACGGCACTGTAACTTCCTGAAGGTTTGTGTACTGGGTCGCAAACTGTTTGATTGTTACTGGGTACATGCACCGGGTCACAAATCACCGGTTCGGTAATCATCTTATAAAATATATAAACAATGATCAAAGATACAATGCCGGAGACAATGGCAATCGTAATTTTTGTTTTCTCGTTGGGGATGAAATAGTCGATAGAACATCCTAGGAAATAGCTGAGGATTACTCCCAATAATATAAATGGGAAAATGCTTATTAGAAAGAGCAGAAGATCAATAAAGTTGGAGGGGGCATAAAAATAAGTGTAATAGGAATCAATATAGTTTTGACCTAATAAAATGATGATTACACTGATTGAAGGAATGAATAATAATAAGAACAAGGTTATTTTGAATTTGTTGGGATAAAAAAATTCTTTGATATTTACCATGTTATCATTTTACCCTACCCTATTATATCCTTTTTTAAAGTAGTATAAGAATAAAGTGGAGATAAATCAAATTCTGAAAATTTTTCCCAGGATTTCTGAGTTCTGGAAATAATCATCCACACCCCTATCCTGAAACTTTTTCCCCACCATTTGAAATCTCCACATTTTTTCAGTTAATTCATCCACTCTCTTAGTATGATTTCCATAAAAAGCGTCCATTTCTTGAGCTAAACTAGATATATTTTCTTCAATTTCGGTTTCAGGCAGCATGCTGTAAATGTTAAGCAGACAATCCAGTGTGAATCTGTTACACTTTCTGATGAGATCTATTGTTTGGTTCTTAAGTTTCTGTGCCTTTTTACCAGGATAAAAACGTTGTATCAATCCCGAACGATAAGATAGGGCTATCATCCGGTGAGATAGTTCAGGATAATGGGAATTTTCCCGGTAAAATGTGTGGACATTGACACGGAACATCTTCTCAACAGCATCATCCTTGATCCTGTAATCCCATTGAGGCCACTGGCCCCTTAAAAGACCGTCACGTTTAACCAACCTTTCCAGAGGGGAACCAGCTACAATTTCAGCCCTTCCAAAGTCAAAAGCCAGGTTTATGTTCCTGTTCATGAAATATATGTTTTCATTTATCTCTTCCAGGGTTGCGCGTGGGTGGAACATCAACAAATTGAAGGTAACTCCCATATTAAAATTTTCCAGTAGTTTAAGGGAATTATTAATTTCATCTATACTTGTAGCCCGTGCCAGGAGTTTTAATCCAGTATTACTTGCATTTTCAACCCCTAAAAACACGCCAACTGTACCAAGTTCTTCTAAGATCAAAAGGATTTCTTCATCAATACCATCTGGCCGGGTCTTAATAAGGAGGGCAATATCTTCCAGTTCCACTCCCTCCTCTATTAAATATTTTTTTAAAGATTTCAAACGATTATAGGAATCTTCTTTTGAGGGTAGGAGAAAATTATCATCATGAAACTGGAATAACCTTACATTTTTTTGTTTGTAAAGTTCTGCCATTTCCATGGCAACGTTTCCTGGTGCTCGCAATGCATAGGGGAGTCCTGTTTTCGTATGGTGAAAGGCGCCTATGCAACAGTAAATGCAACGGGAATGGAAACATCCCCGGCTGGTAACCAGAGTGGCGAAGGTTTCACCCAATCTGGTATGGGCTTTTTCGTCACGCAAGGGGAATGCTAATTGGTTCAGATCCATGAATTCTGTAATTGAATAATTTTCTACTATCCTCCCCTCTTCTGATTTGTAGATCAGGTTAGGAATGTTGGATAATCTTTTGTGGGTACAAACCGCATCAACCAGTTTTGATATTGGGGTTTCTCCTTCAAAACGAATTACTGAGTTAACAGATTCATATTCAAGCAGTTTTTCATATTCAAAGGTGGGAAAATGGCCCCCTACAGTAATATGCACGTCTTTTTTGATATTTTTTATTTTCTGGATGAGTTCTAGAAACATGGTGGCCAGGGATTGGAATGCCATTGAAACTGCAACGATATCAGGATCAAAGGATTTTACTTCATTTAAAACTTCCAAAAATTGATTATAATTTGAACAAGGAGCTATCTTAACGGAATATTCTTTATTTTTTAATTCCGCCCCCAAATATCTTATAGCCAGATTTTCTTCGTCTTCTGCACCTATAAGTAGAATTTTTCCTTTCTCTTTCATTTAAATCAAGGGATTTCCCGGTTGGATAAGGTAATGTCATTTTGTACTATTTTATAGTAGTACATCCTGATTATATTTTGTTTTAGGGCATAAAGTTTTAAATTTGGTACAAGTGGTAGGTAATGGCTAAGGATGATGATGTACACTATGGAATGTTGATGGATATTGGTTTTTTAAGGATTTTTTTGGGAATTGTTGACTTAAAACCCCTGATCTCTGGTAGTTTATCTTATTTTTTAATTTAGAATTTCTTGGGGAGATATCTTTATATCTCAGAAAACTCAAATAAATTGAACATACCGACGGTCGGTTTGGAGATTACTATGGTGAAGCGAAAATCCAGAGAAGAAAGAATAAATGAAATAACCCAAGCAGCTATTAATGTTTTCCTGGAAAAAGGATATGAAAGCACTACTATGGAAGCAATTGCCCAGAAAGCAGGTATTAGTAAAGGAGGTTTGTACCATCATTTCCAGAGCAAGGACATGATCCTGATTATGGCCAATGAAAAAATCAGTGCAAAAATTGAAAAATTATTGGAAGATGCTGGAAAATTTGCTTCAGTTAGGGAAGGGCTGTTATTTTACATTGAAAACTATCTCAATTACTGGCTGGAACATCCCAAGGAAATTGCCTTTTTGTTCCTTTCTCTGGGAAAAATACTGGATAATCCAGAACTGTTAAAGTACTACCGCCAGTTTACCCAGGATTATATGCATTTTTTTGAAGAAACATTTAAAAAGGGAATTCAATGTGGTGAATTTGAAGAACACAATGTTAAAGTTAGTGCCATGATGTTGGTATCAGCAATGGATGGGATTTTAAGTTACATGTTACTGGATGAGAGTTTAAACCTTGAAGATGTGGTTAAAAATTTAGAGGAGAAATTCATCACTCCCATTGAAAATCACCCCTGTTGAAATAAACCACCATTACAAATCACCATTGGAAAGCGTCAAAATTATCTAAAAACCATAGGATTATCTAAAAACCATAGGATTATCTAAAAGGTACTAAATGAAAAATGCAACTTTGAAAGAAATATGGAAGTGTTGGGATGGTTAAAGGCGTAATCGATTTCTATTACTTTTCTGGAACTGGAAACACCCTGTTAGTGGTTCAGAAGATGCGGGATGTTTTCACACTGGAAGGCATCCGGGTGAATTTACATAAGATCGAGGAATCAAATCCAGAGGATATTAATTTGAACCATACTGTTGGTCTGGGATTTCCCATAGCTGAAATGTCCACCTATAATTTTGTATGGAACTTCATTAAAGCACTGCCAAAAACTACTCTGTCCACAGAAATATTCATGGTGGACACATTGGCTGGGTTTTCAGGTGGAATAGTTGGCCCACTACGTGAAATACTAAAAAATAAGGGTTATATCCCCTGTGGGGCAAAGGAAATTGTGATGCCTCCCAACATCTTCTTCATTCAGGATGCCGGTGCTTGTAAAAAAAAGGTTGAAGAAGGAATACAAAAGGCTGAAAAATATGCTCAGGACATTGTAAATGGGAAATCTCAATGGGGAAGAGTACCGGTACTTTCGGATGCCATGTACTATGCCTCTAGGGCAAGTTTAAAATTAACTGAAAGCAATATTAACCAAAAATTCCTGCGTCTGGAAACAGATGAAGAAGAGTGTCGTAAATGTGGCATATGTTACAGACTGTGTCCAGTGAACAATATAGAAATGGAAGAAGGTGAATACCCTCAACATGGGTTTAACTGTGAGTACTGTTTAAGATGCACTTCATTCTGCCCCAGAGGTGCCATACCATGTCCTGTGAACTACAAGGGTAAAACATACCAGGCAGTGAAAGCCAAAGAGTTTTTGAAGTAACATGATTAAGGTAAGATAATCAATCTTATTCAGATCTACTCAAATCTTCTTCAAATCCTTTTTTTATATTTTAATTCCTGGAAAATTATGGTAAATTCAGTTCCATCTTCCTTATTCAGTTCGATTTTCCCATTTAATTGGTAAGTTAAGGAAACTACTAATTTTAAACCCAAAGTCTCGGTATTTCTAAAATCTACATCATCAGGAAAACCAATTCCATTGTCTTTTACAGTTAAAATGATATCATTATCTTCTGAATGGACTGTGGTGTGTATTTCCCCTTTAGTTTCTCCTGGAAAAGCGTATTTTATGGAATTAGTCACCAGTTCATTTAAAATAAGGCCACATGGAATTGCAGTGTCCACATTTAATTTTATATCTTCCACATCAATATTCATCTTTATTTTCCTTGCATCATAATGGAAATAGATGTAATTTAAGAAGCTAGTTAAGTAATCTCTTAAATTTATATTGGCAACACTAGGGGTGTGATAGAGTTCATCATGGATAATTGCCATTGATTTAATACGAGTTATGTTTTCTTGCCAGAGTTCAAGATCTTTCTGGTCTTTAACGTATTCAGACTGAAGATTCAAAAGACTTGAAATAATCTGCAGGTTATTTTTAACACGATGATGTATTTCCCTAAGTAATAATTCTTTTTCTTGAAGTGATGATTTTATCTTAGTTTCAGCTTTCTTAATATCCACAATATCGTTACCAATACAGACGATCCCTACAATTCTAGAATCATCACTTCTGATAACTGATTTTGATAGGAAAACCGGGATAATTTCGCCACTTTTGGATTTTAGATAGGTTTCAATATTATTTGCAGAATTATTTTTTAAAATAGCGTCACTAAATGTGTTATATTGGTTGATATCACTAAAGAGGATTCTTACTGGTTTTGTTATTATTTCTTTCTCACTGTACCCCAGAAGATCTACGGTAGCCTGGTTAACAGTTATAATTTTATTTTCATGGTCAAGTAGGATTAGAAAGTTGGACATGGTAGAAACTATATCATCGGCAACTGCAGCAGTGGTTAAGGCAGGAAATCTGTACTTCCAAATACCATAGCTGATAAAGCTTATGCCAATTGTGGACATGGTCATTGACATCTCAGGTACTCTAATGGCTGTAGAAGGAAGTACCAGATCACTGACCAAACTTATAATTAGGGGAAGATAAATTCCCACCATCACATATTTTGCTTGTAATCTTTTTAGATTTTTTGCTTTAATATAATAAGCAAAGCATAATCCTGCTGCTACTAAGCTGCAAACTACTGTCCAGACCGTCATTGCATCAAATAATAAGGTATTAACTGGGTATAAATAAGTCCAACCCCAGTACTCTTTTACAATTCCTATCAGTAGCCAGTTGGTGTATAAGGCCAAAATAGCCATGATGAATGCAGGTCCATAAATTAGAAGATAAGCGAGTTTATTTTTTAAAAGGTAGGTTTTCTCAGTGAAAATAAGTGCAATATGCAAAACAATTGGAGGAACTATTGGCCATAGGACACTTACTTTAAGCCAGAAGTAGGCTGTACTAAAATCAATAGCCTGCCTGTATTCAAATTCTACAAATGCCATCAATCCAACAAATATAGCCAATAGTGCAATCATTATATTTAACTGGTTTTTAGGATTTTTATGGTAAATAAAATTACCTAGAAAAAAGCACACCATGAATGCAGTGAGGGAGATTAATGCGTAGGGGTTCATGTTCCTCCATAGGAATGTAATTAAATACTATTATGCTGTGATGGTGAGATTTAGTTTATAATAAGTATTGAACTACGTTTTTTTATATTTTTCGCTTAAATATTGTCATCTATTTCCCATTTGTGGAGATTTTAACATAATTATTAATATGTTGTTCATAGTTAATAATATAATTTTTGAATAAGATTATTGTACTGAGTAGTATTATCTTATTGGGCATATGCAAAGTTTATTATGGGTATTACTTAAAATTATATCTTATGGGTGGTGTTTTTAGTTCTATTGGGGGTGCTGACTCATTTGAACATTAAATATGACTATTCAAGGCATTTAACAATATTAATAAATGAAAGTATTTACGGGGGCTATTTAACGGCCTTAGCAGCACCTTGTTTTGTTTTAACGACATCGTTAGTTACCAGTACCCGGGTGGATTGGCCTATATTGTGTATTTCTTATTTACTTCCTTTAATAGTCTACAGTTATGATTATCATCAAGATGTAGGGAAAGAAGATAATGTAAACTCGGAAAGATTTATGTATTTAGAGAAAAATGCCCGTTACTATCCAGTCTTCCTGATATCTTATGTTATTCTGCTGATTTCATTGTTATTTATTTTTTCCAGCCACCAACTCATAATATTCATTGTCATACTTACTGGGGGAGGTTTGTTATACGCAACAGCTCTAAAAGGTTTGACTAAACGAATCCCGGTTTTCAAGAACATTTATACAGGATTAACCTGGTCATTGGGAGGAACATTTTTCATTCCCTTTTATTATTCACTGGAAATAAGTCTATCTTTCTTAATTGTATTTGTATGTATAACATTAAGGGCCATAATGGATGCCATATTTTTTGACTTAAAGGATTTAAGAAGTGATGCTGCTGAGGGGCTGAAAACGTTACCAGTACTCCTGGGAAAAAACAATACCATAAATTTTTTGCATTCTATAAACTTAATATCTTTCATACCCATAATAGCAGGGGTTTACTTCAAAGTTCTTCCATTATATGCTTTCGCTTTGCTGGCTTTTTATTTTTATACATTTTATTATTTAAAAATGTCCAAAAAAGCCATAGATTCAGGGTCATGGGGTAATCTGTGCTATATTGCAGATTTTGAATTTATAATCTGGCCCCTCTTTCTATTTGGTGTTATCACGATATTTAAAAATATTTTATGTTGATTCATTTTCATGAAATTCACCATTATGAATCATTTTTATAAAAATATCTAAGGATTAAATTTATTTTCATAATTAAGTTTATTTTTATCATTACATCCCTAATTACAATGGAAATTTTTTGATTTCAACGAATCATCATTGATTCATAAGAAAATTAAAGTTAATTTTTATCAATAAAGAATTTAAAAAGAAAGAAAATAACCTATATTGTGTAGGGGGTTATGTTCAGTGTCAGAATACCAGTTAGACCAGAAAAATATTGATGTGGAAGAATTAGCTCAAAAAGCATTGAACCATGCAGATCTGTTCCAAAAACTGTTAAATGGTGTTCGTTCTAAGGATGATGCCACTAGACAAAACTGTTTCAAGATCATGGAAATAATAGCTGAAAATGATGCAGATTTTCTATACTCGGAATGGGAATATTTCCAGGAGATGCTTTACAGTCCAAACAATTATCAAAAATTCATTGCTATCTACATTTTAGCCAGTTTAACCCGTGCGGATAAAGATAATAAATTTGAAAACATATTCAATGATTATTATGGAATACTGGCCGGGGATAAAACCATGACAGCCGCTCATGTAGCTTTAAATTCCAGTGTTATAGTACACAACAAACCTGAGCTACAATCCAAAATCATTGATATATTAATTAGTATTGATGATGTCCACCAGGGAAAACAGAAGGAACTTATCAAAGCATACGCCATTGAAGCACTCATTAAGATTTATCCTGATGCAGATGATAAAGAAAAAATTGAAGACTTTGTGAAAGTTCAGTTAAATAGTAAAAGTCCCAAGACCCGGAACATGGCACAATGTTTTTTGGATAGGTGTTAATTTATAAACCAATTTTTGGATAGTTCCTAAATTTTAAATTAATTTTTTGACAACTGCAGAACCATAAATTAATATACTAAAAAGCCCTATAATAAGATTAAGGGGTTACCATGGTTAAAAATATTCTTTCTCACAACTATCCTCAAAGGAAGAACAAATTCAAGAAGATGGTGGCTGAACTTTGGTCACAAACAACATGTAATAAGAAATCACGGCAGATTTTATTAATAAAAGGTTCTGCTAAAAATAATGAATCAGCCAGTTGGTTATCTCAGAATCCCCAACGGTGGAACAAGTTTCAGAATGATTACAAAGAAGAATTTGAAGAAAAAATAAACCTTTTACGCGAATTAAAACATAAAAAAAAGGACAATCAAGTATTTTATCTAATTGGAGCGGCAGATTTTATTAATTGATGTAAATTGAGGCCTAATTTAGGCTGATTATCTTTTATTTTTAAGAGTTAAGAGGTGTGGAGTTAAGAGGTGTGTTAATCAGGTATTTAGATAGTTAGGCTAGTTAGTAATCACCCAAATATGTAGTTATACAAATGGTAGTTATATTTTAGTTACATTTTCCAGTTCCTTATTAATGCATAAAAATACATGAATAAGTATTACTTTTTCCCCAGTCCATTCATGATCAATCTGCGTATAATATATGACCTTGATCGATCTTCTTTTTTAGCTATCCTGTCAATTTTTTCAATATACTCTGGTTCCAGACGGATGTAAACACTCTTCTTTTTTGTCATGTATATAATTACGTTTCATTACAAATATATACTTTACTGGCTGAATATTGAACTGATTTCTAGATATTGTGGATATTCCTACTGAAAGTGTGGATATTTCTACTGAAAGTTACACTTTACTTTAGGGATAGTCCTATAACAGTGAGTAATGGATAAAATAATGAATATACCAAGGGATAAACCAGATGAGTAAACTAAAAAAAATCAACGAATAAATCAGAAAATTAAAAAAGGGTTTTAACAATTCAGCTCGACATGTCAAAAATTAATTTTTCACTGTCATGGTAATGATTATCAGGTTAAGATCCAATTCCAGATTTTTATTCAATTCCAGATTTTTATTCAATTCTGGATTTTTATTCAATTCTGGATTTTTATTCAATTCTGGATTTTTACGGGCCAAGGTCTGCAAGAAATTACCTCCCCTGAACCGGTTGGTGAATAAGTTGTTCTTTGAAGGGAATGATTTGAAGGGAATGATATACAAGTACTTCCCCTTGATGATGTCATCAAATTCAAAGGTACAGGAAATGCCCTGGGGGTAGGAGTAAATGAGAAGAGTCCACTTCCAAATGAAAATACAGCACTCCTCAGTCATATCCTGAGGGTGATGATCCAAAGGTCAAAGTATCTTTTCATTATAAACTTCATATCTTTTCATTATTAGATGGGGAGTATCTTGTTCAGAAGTGCCTTAGTCTATAGTATCCATATAAATCTGATTATGATGTTTGTAATCATGAAAAATTATCAGATCATCCTTGAATTCATAAATCAACACAAAATCACCTACGTGTACCCTTCTAGCACCATGAAGATCACCACTTAATGGTTTGTAGTGCAAGGGTTTGGCTTGGATTTGTTCCATTTTTTTCAAAACATGTTTGTACTGTTCTGGGTCTTTATGTGACAGTTTTTCCATTTCCTTCTGAAACCTATGGGAAAACATGATTTCATATGCAGGGGACGCATCCCACAAATCTTCAAAGAGCAACAAACAATCTTTCAAAGTAGAACAATGGCCTTGTTTAACCTTTTCCCGAATTTCATTCAGTTGGGTATGATATTCCCTGGAAATAACTGGATATCCAGTATTAAGATAATTCTTATCAGAATAACCTTCACTGAAGTTATTTTTTTGGATATTGTTCACCCTGTAAACCTTTAAAAAGACCGCTATGAAACTTTTATTAAAAAAATCATTTTTTAACTAAATTTTTCAATCCCCTGTATGTTTGGTTTTGGCCCAGTGCCTTTCCTTACGGGTTATCATGTGTATGAATGCTGCGAAAAAGAGGGGAATAAGATAAAGACAGTAAGCCCAGTACGCCACAGCCAGAATCAATAACCTTAAAATACCCACCTTATCTCGATGGATTCCCAACATAACTCCTGGGAAAAAGGCTACAGTGGATATGAGGCCGATAAATAGTGGAGCGCCCATGGTGAATCTGTAGATCTGTCCCAGATTCAGTAAAAAAACCACGTAACCTAACATTACAAAGGCGGTAAATAGGAGGAAAACCAGGTACTGTATAGAGTCTATCTTCTTATAAAATGGTATTTTGGCATTTATTATGGGGGTCAAGTAAACAAAGAGGGTTTCCAGGTTCCCCGTAGCCCACCTGACTCTTTGCCTGAAGAAATCTTTCCATTTTGGCACAGCTTCCTGCCAAACCACTGCTTCAGGACAGTAACGTATTTTACTACCATCCAACATTAGTTTGATACTCAGGTTCAGGTCTTCAGTAACTGCAAACCCATCCCAACATTCAATGTCTTCAACAAATTTTTTGCGAGTTAACTGGCCGTTACCTCCCAGGAAACTGGATTTGCCCATAATATCCCGAGCTTTAAGAATCACATTACCAAAAATGGCAAATTCCACTTCCTGCATCCTGGTGAGAACATTCCGGTCAGCATTGTACATGCGCACCCTGGCCTGCACCCCAGCCACATCTTCCTCATCCATGTAAGGAACTATCTTACTGAGAAAATCAGGTTTAATACGAGCATCAGCATCAAAAACAGCAACAACATCTCCTTGACAGATTTTTATACCATCATTCAAGACATATCCTTTTCCTTTACTCGCTCTAGGAGGTTTTCGGGTTATTATCTGTAAAAAATCAAATTCTTTCTTTAGTCCCGTCAAAAGAGGACCAGTTCCATCAGTTGAACCATCATTGATAACAATTATTTCATAATTACGTTCATCACCATGATAATAATCCAGTTCTGCCAGGGAACGAACACAACTCTCAATCGTGAACTCCTCATTATGAGCAGGGATAAGTATGCTGACAAAAGGCATATTCCTGCATTCAACTGGGACTGACTGACTTTTAAGGCTCACTATGACTATAAAAAGGTTGTAAATTGCAGGAATGAATAGTAAATACATGAGCCAGGTCATATTTTGAGTAACCACTCCATAAATAATTAATGAAAGAATCACTGCACTTATAAAGAATACAGCCTTTTTTTCTATTTTCAATTCTTCTTCTTTAACAGTGATTTTATGATCTATTTTTACTATTTTCTCTGTCTCTGATTTATGTTGTTGTAGAGCAGTTTCCAGGGTACTGTAAAGTTCATCAATCTGGTATGGTTTAGGAAGATAACCATAGGGGAAAGTTTTTTTGACTTTTTCCACAGTAACATCATCTGTGTAAGCACTCAGATAAACTACAGGAATATCCAGGTCACGGAGCTGTTCTGCCACCTCGATACCATCCAATTCACCACCCAATACAATATCCATCAGAATCAGATCCGGACGGAATAACTCTGCCTTTCGAATGGCTTCGTAACCAGTGCCCACGGTGTCTACAACCAGATATCCCATTTCTCCCAATTCTGCAGCCAAATCCATGGCAGTGATAATCTCATCTTCCACTATAAGTATTCGAGGACGTTCCTCCCACGAAACCTCTTCAGCCGGGCTTTTTGAGGGCACACCCCTTCCCAATCCCTTATTCCGAATACTTTCAACTTTTTTGCGATATTCTTCATGTTTTTGGAGAGTAGTTCCTATTACTAACTGCAACTCTTTGTCAGAGTAAGGTTTAATGATGTAACCATAAGGAGAAGTGGATTTAGCTCTTTGCAGGGTATCTTTATCAGAATAAGCAGTTAAGAATACTACAGGAATGTCCAGTGAACTGATTTTTTGAGCGGCCTGTATCCCATCAGTATTTCCCGGGAGCACAATGTCCATAAGCACCAGGTCCGGTCTTATTTCAGCCACAGTATTGATGGCTTCTTTTCCGTTGGACACTATGGCTGGCACTAAGTAACCGGCTTCAACCAGTTTCTGTTTGAGTTCCATGGCAGTGATCTTCTCATCTTCCACGATTATTACTGATGCAGGTTCCATCCTGAACTCACCAAATATTAAGATAAAATTTAATTTAAATGAGGATCAATCTTCTTTAAGATAAATTTCTTCAGTGTTTATTATATTAAAATAAAAATAAAAATTTTTGGATGAACTAGAGTAATGTTTTTTTTTCAACTTTCTACACTTTCATCCTGAACCGAAACACAGAATCTGCACAGTGCACTGGGAGTATCCTTCTGTTTATCTTTAACTGGGCACATGTAAAGTCCATTAACATAACGCAGGGTGAAACCACCGGGAAATCTGGTTCCCACCGGATGGATGGATTCTTCACGTATAAATGTAGTGTAAGTGGAAACTACTCGAGCTATGTGATGGAAACATAACTCATCTTCATTATGGGAGTTTTTTGACTGTTCATATTGCACTTTTAGAAACTCCATGAGTTTCCCGGGATTCACATCTCCAGAATATTTTAACTGGTCATCTTTTATATCCTTAATCCTGGTGAAAAAGGCCCTGGTGAACCTGGTAATATAATCATCACGCTCCTTCGTAGGCATGAACTTGGCATCATCCCTCAGGAAATTGGAAGCTTTCATTATATCCAGAATATGTATGGATCTTGCTTCATTTTTCAAAACTTTCATGAGATCCATTTTACTAATCTTACAGTCAAAATCCAGTTCAGTAAGTTTAGTTTCCATGTAGTATTCTCCAAATTATTATTCACATATCAGGTTCTTGCTGAGCAATGCAGAAACCACAAACAGCCAATGGATTATTTTCATTGTTATCCTTTACAGGACAGTAATAAATCCCTTTATCTTTGCGAACCTTCAAACCTCCAGGGAAAGGCGTACCCACTGGATGTACTGGTTCCTCCAGAATAAAAGTTGTATAAAGTGACATGACCAAGTAAGGTTTAAAAGATCGATTTTGTTTACCAAATTCTTCTTCCATCCTTTTTTCCTGGTTTTCCAGAAGTTCTATAGATTCTCCCAGTTTTTCACCATCAACGTATCCTTGATAAGACGTTTTATCATTTTTAACATCCTTATATCCCATTAAATAGCCCTCAGTGTACATTTTTATGTATTCTTCCTGGTAATGGGGGTGCACATGTTCCATGCTCTTTTTGAGGAAACTGCAGGTTTTGATAAAGTCGTTGATGTGTAACTGGTTGGCTTCCCCCTTCAGTGCCATTAAGAGATCATTTTTCTTTATTTTCCCTGATAAATCCAAGTCTTTTATAATCATTTAATGACTCATCCTGCGTTCAAAGTTAGTTTAGTCATGGGCATGATATTTTTTCATTATATTATCCGCGGTTTTTGGACCAATACCCTCAATCCTCAGGAGTTCCTCCCGGGAAACGTATCGAAGATCACTTCCAAAGGCATCCACCAATGCCCTGGCTCTTCGACGTCCTAATCGTTTGATTCCCACTACCAGTGGTAAGAGTTCCTCCTTCACACCGTAGTAAAGACGGGCTGCCAATATTTCCATTAAATCCAGTCCAGTGTAGATTCCCAGAACCTGACAGATCTCACGGTGAAACTTCACCAGCAAAGATGCTTCATAGGCAGCCCTGCGGGTGGATGCAGCATAAACATTGAAGGCATTTTCAATTTCATATTCACTCCTTTCATCCATCCACTCCATAAGTGTGGCAGCAGTGGCCTCTTCATTACCCACATCAACCACAAATAAACCAGCACGGTTAAGCTTATCCCTAACTGGATCCCTGCTTTTCCGACCCTTAAAAGAGATGGGTATAAGATCAGGGGTGCGGCATATCTCATAGATCAAACGGGACAGGTCAAACTCACCTCCAGAACGGGCAAATTCCTTAAGACGAACCGCAGTCTGCACTGCATAGTTACTCTTGGCAATTAACATACCAAAGGCAGTTGCCCGCAGTCCGTCTGGAACAGCTTGAATCATACCATGTTCTGTTAAAAAATCCAGGGCTTCTTTTATCTGATATTCCATGGTGTCAGATGCAAAAAGGGATGAATATTCAGAGTGATTCATCTGAAACCCAGAAAAAGTGTCTTTGAAAAATTCCATCAATTCATCAGGATTTTTTGCCATACCCGCTGCTACCTGGGATATGATTTGCCGATAAACTGCATCCCTGTTTTCTAAAAGACGGGAATTAGTGGCTTCAACATCTCCATAAATATACTGATACTGTAACTGTTCAGCTTCAGGCAGTGTTTTGGCAATAAGATAGGAATAACCCTCCTTGTCATATCCCGGCCGCCCGGCCCTTCCCGACATCTGCAAATAATCAAATACTGGTATGGGTTGAGGACCTTGGCTGGTCCAACGGGTGTAATCCCTGATAACCACATTTTTGGATGGTAAGTTAACCCCATACATCAGGCTGGGTGTGGCGGTGATCATCAACAGATTCCCGGCACGGAATTCCTCTTCTATGATCTCTTTTTGCCGGTCAAACAATCCAGCATGGTGGAAAGCCATACCATTTTCAGCACATTCTGCCAGTTTCAAACATACCTCTGTAGGTAAGGACCCTCTCCGTCTGGGAACATCCAGTATCTTTTCAGCTACAGATTTGAAGGATTTTTTTTTCTCAGGAGGCAAGTTTCTTTTAATTTTACCCGCCAAATAGTTAGCCAGAGATTCTGTGAAGCGACGGGTGGAAACAAAAACCAGGGCCTGGCTGGATTCATCCATGGATTCTTTTAGTATTTGGAGAATGACATCATTTTTATTCTTGGTTCCGTACTCCTCAGCATTGAGAACATCTTTAAAAAGGGGCACTGGACGAAAATCATGCTCCACAACTCTGGCTCCCAGCCAAGTGGAAAGTTCCTCCATGTTTTGGAGAGTTGCAGATAAGGCAACGATCCTCATACCCTCATTTAACATGCGCGAACGTGTTATTGCACATTCAATGGTAGGTCCTCGGCTATACTCTCCAATCATGTGAAATTCATCCACAATAAGCAGATCTAACTCAGATAAAGTGTTCCAACTGAAACGAGTGAGTGCATCATAGGATTCAAATACCATCACTGCCAAATCCGAAGAAGAAGGATGTTTACCCACTTTAATGCCATGATCTTCAAATTTTTTGAACTCTTTAACCTTTTCATTCTGAATGGATAAAAGTGGCACAGCGTAAACCACTTTTCCACCATTAAGGATGGTTTTTAGTGCAGCCATCACTCCTAAAAGAGTTTTCCCACTGGCAGTGGGAATAGCAATAATGAAGTTCTCAGGATCATCCAAAAAACCTGCATCTAAAACAGCTTCTTGGGCAGGGTTAAGCTCTTCAATCTCAGGATAAGCTTTCCTGATTATGTTAGCAATTGAAGAGTCCATTGATTCAAGACTCATCTAATAAATGGTCTCCTTTTCTTTTTTTATAACTTCGATATCAGAAATACAGGTAGAAGGATACTGGCCATTTTCATCCTTTTCAACACTTTTAACCATGTCCCAAATGGTTAAGAGGGCAACACTAACTCCGGTGATGGCTTCCATTTCAACCCCTGTTTTTCCTGTGCTGCGCACCTTGACGGTTACTTGCACGTGTTCATGTTCAACCTCAAATTCTACTTCCACCCCACTTATTGGTATAGAATGGCAGAGGGGTATCATTTGGGGAGTTGTTTTCACAGCCTGGATAGCTGCAATCTGGGCAGTAGTAAGTACGTTGCCCTTTTTAACTCCTTTTTCCTTGATAAGTGCGATGGTTTCCTTTTGGAGTTTTATTCTGCCTTTGGCTATGGCAGTTCGCCGGACCACAGGTTTATCTCCCACTTCCACCATGCGCACTCCACTACTGGTGAGATGGGTTAACTCTTTTTTCTCCATAAATTCATCTCTCCCTATCTTTTCTAAAACTCTCTTCCTATATTTCAATACTCAAGTAATCTGTTAAATTAATGATTATGGTAAGTGCTTGGGAAGTAATATGGCTTAATGAGATAATGTTGATTGGTGAATTAACTGATTGTAATTAGATCATCTGCATAAATTAAAATGATGACGGTATAAACATGAAAATTTAAACCTAAAGTTGATTGGATTTAAGATATTTTTAGTAGGGTATTTTAAAGGAAGCATATTTCATGGCATGTTTACGAGCATTAACTGACATTAAATTCGTTAATTCTCCGTTTTCCAAAATTTTATCCATTGCCATAGCCAGTTCATGAGGTTCTGATGGTTTAACAATTAAACCCACACTATCATCCACCACTTCACTGATCCCTCCCACATTAGTAGCCACAACTGGTAAACCGGATGCCAGGGCTTCCAGTATGGTTATTGGAAATCCTTCTGAAATGCTGGGAAGAACAAACAGGTCTGCAGATGGCATGATCTTATCAATATCCCTGCGGGCTCCAACAAAGATCACATCTGAAATATTATTCTCCTCTACCTTTTTCTCCAGTTTCCTGCGCAAGGGGCCATCACCAACAATCACCAACTTTGCATCACAATTCATAAGTTTTTTTGCATCTAGAAGATACTCCACCCCCTTTTGGAAAACCAGGTTACCCACAAAAAGGATAACTGGTTTATCAGGACTCATCCTGATATCTGAAGGAAGTTCCTTGTTTTCAGGGTTGAATTTTGTTATGTTAACTGCATTGGGGGTTATATGTATATTTTCAGGGTCAACACCAAGTTCACAAGCCTTTTCTTTTAGTTTATTATTGACTACTAGCACATAATCTGCATTACATAAAACATACTTGATTAAACGTCTTAAAAGTAGGTTTTTGGATTGTATGAGAAGATCAGAACCATGGGCAGTGACTGCAGTTTTTATACCAGTAATTTTACCCACCAATACTCCTATAAGTCCGGGTGGGAGGAGAAAATGGGAATGTATGATCTCAATGTTGTAATGACGAACCATACTGTTCAACTTGAAAATTGAGGATATGAAGAAAAAAAACCCTCTTAATCCCTTAATGTTGGGTGCAAATGCAGTTTCAACCTTAATACCATCTAAATCTTTGATATCAGAGTGGGGATAGGTTAATATGTAAACTTCATCTCCTCTTTTTTTCAGTTCCTGGGAGAGAAGATATGTGTGGGATGAAACACCACCTATATGGGGGGGATATTGTCCTAATATGCACACTCGCATGATTTTCACCGTAAAATACCGTAATGCTCAGCTATTCCTTAATAATCCATTCCTGAATAAGAGTCTAAACACATATTCTTTAATTAGAGATATTTTTCATATAATTATGGTAGATGTCCCATTATATCTCACAATAATACATTTCTTCATTAAAGATATTTTCCAATAATTAATATATTTTTTAACTGAAGTTTTAAGCTTTTAGTTTAACCTGGTGGTTGTTGTTAAGGACGGTGCCGTCCATTTTTAGAATGAGTACTTCTGGATTTATGTCGAACCTTTCCTGACAGCGTTCTTTAACAGATTGGGCTATGGAATTGAAAACAGGTTCAGTAAGCTTTTCTGTCTCCAAGACACTAATCATATCTTCAGTGGTGTTTGAATTGAAAACTTTTTCCATTAACTTATTGTCCCCACCAACCAGTCCGGTGTGTGCGGTTATGATTTCCCTTCTGGCATCTGCTAGGCGATGTTCGGTTTGGAAGATTCCTCCAGCAATTTTAACCAGTTTACCAGCATGACCAAAAATAATTAAACTGGATATTCTGCTTTTTCGGGCTTCATCCAGCATATAACCTACCAGATTACCCATCTGAACAATTTGGTCATCATCAACATCTAACAATTGCCTGGCCAGGTTTTCCCCAATATTTCCAGGTACAAAGACCAGTTCATCATAACCTTCAGCCAGTGCCACATCCAGCTGACATTTTTTAGTCATTTGAAAACTCTCCGTGTTCATGGAACGTGCAATACCAGTCGTTCCCAGGATGGAAATACCCTCCAAAATACCTAATCGGGGATTCATGGTTCGTTTGGCAATTTTTTTACCTTCAGGCACTTCGATGAGCACTTCTGCACCTTTACCTGGTGGAAGTGCATCTTCCAGATTGGAACGGATCATCTCACGGGGCACCGGGTTTATAGCCACTTCTCCAATGGGTAGTTGCAATCCTGGTTTGGTTACTCTGCCCACTCCCTCACCACCTTTAATGGTAATGCCTGGTGAGTCTTTAAGGTGAACTTCTGCCTGCACTTCCATGTTTATGGTCACATCAGGGTCATGGTAGGGCATCTTAACCACTGAGGCCTTTCCAGTGGAGTTATCAATTTTACAGGATTTCTTAATTAAAACATCTATATCTCCAAGTGGTGTGGTGACGTTAACTGATGAAATTTTCCCTTTTGATGAGTTTTCTTTCTTGGAGGTATCTTTCTTGGAGGTATCTTTCTTGGAGGTATTCCTTTTTTGGAGTACTTTTCCTGAGGATGTTTCTTTTTTTGAAGATTTTTCTCCGGTTACAGCTAAAAGTGCTGCTAAGGCTGCTGCTGTGGCTGCAGTGCCTGTGGTGATTCCGTAATCATCACTTTCAACAGAAAAAGAAACGGATGGTGGGGATGTTTCAGTCCCCTGAGATTTGGAATTAAGTTTAAAATTAGTGTAGTCTTTTTGACTGGAATGGTCTTGTTCCATGGTCATTAATTACTCATAAGGTTTATTTAGGTGGTGTCTTTAGGCATTACCCTTCTCATCTTCTATGGCTTTCACCAATTCTTCTTTGGAAGGAGCACCAACAAAACGGACCACTCCATTTAACGCAATAGCCGGAACTGCCATGAGACCATATTCAATGGCTTTTTCCCTGTCAACCATGATATCGATTTTTTCAACTTCCAGGGCCCCAGGCATGTCTTTTTCAACTTCATTTACTACTTCAATAGCCATGGGACAATAAGGACATGAAGGAGATGTGAACACTTCTACTTTGACAACCATATTTTTCACCTCTATTGGACATGTTCATGTAATTTTATATATCATTGTTTAAATTCTTTTTCATGGTTTATTGTTTAAATTCTTTTTCAAAGAAATCTTATTTTTATAAATTTAGATGAAAAATTATTTTTTTATGCATTTGTTAGTAAAATTTTTATGGATTTTATCTTTAAGTAACCATATATTTCCCTTAAGATTTACAGGACCATTATTAATTGATTAATTATCAAATTTAATTTTCATCGATGTATTTATTAGTGTTTTTCTATTAATATAAAGAATGAAATAATATGTAGGAGTTAAACTCTTCTTTAGGTGATTATTTGAATGTAACTGTTCGATCTCCAGGATCTGCCACTGTCATTAATGCCATATCCACTGGTTGCGGATCCGCATTTGGCATAGGATTATATGTAACTGCCGAAGCCAGTCTAAAACCCTCAAAGATGGAATTTAAAACAGAAAAGGGTGTTGACACCACATTGATGGAGATTTGCGTTAGAAATGTTATGGAAAAATTCAATGTAGAAAGTGGAATCCAGATCCAGACCAGTTCCACACTACCAGTGGCTTCTGGACTTTCCAGTAGCAGTGCCACCTCAAATGCTGTAGTGATGGCTACCTATCATGCACTGGTTGATGAAGGTCTGGTGGCTCATGAAAGTTTAAATGATCATGACATAATCAACATGGCGATAGATGCTTCGTTGGAGGCAGGAGTTACCATAACTGGGGCTTTTGACGATGCTACTGCCTCTTTTTTCGGAGGTCTGACCATAACTCACAATCAGAAGAGGGATATTTTGCTCATGCAAAAGATGGAGGAGCAAAATATATTAATATACATGCCCAATAGAAAGTCACTTACTGCCCAATCTGATGTGGCGAGGATGAAACTCCTGGCCCCCTGGGTTAAACTCGCATTTCAGGAAGCACTTCGGGGTAACATATACCATGCTCTGACCCTTAACGGGATTTTATATAGTGCTGCGCTTAATTTCAATACAGAAATCGCCCTGGATGCCCTTGATTCTGGTGCGTTAGCAGCAGGACTTTCAGGAACAGGACCTTCATTTGTAGCTATAGTTCCAGACAGTGCTATGGATAGCGTGGAGGAAGTTTGGAGTTTGCACCCAGGCAGAGTTATATCTACTGAAGTAGATAATGTGGGAACCGAGGTGGTTGACCATGAATAGGGCAGAAGCCTTAAAACAGCTTAAAAACTCTCGGAAGAGAATAGATGAACTGGATGAGGAAATAATAGGACTCATCAAAGAAAGAACTTCTCTGGCTGGAGACATTGCCCGGGCTAAGATGGTCCTGGGTATGGATATTCATGATCCAGAAAGGGAAGAAGTTATTCACCATAAAATCCGAGAAATAGCTAACAATCAAGAAATAAATAAAGACAGTCTCACCCAGATCATTAAGATACTGACGGATTTGAGCAAAGAAGAACAAGAGAAACTATTAAGGAGGTAAATAAGCATGGGTAATATTAGAACATCATTCGTTAAAAGAACAGCCAAAGAGCTGATTGAAACTTATCCGGGTAAATTCACCACAGATTTCGAGGAAAACAAGAAATTAGTGCAAGAATTCTCCACAGTAAGTACCAAACACTTGCGAAACAAAATCGCAGGATATGTCACTCGATTGGTTAAAAACAATTACTTCTAAGGTTGGTTGCTATGGGGATTATAGTGGCCAAGTTTGGAGGAACATCCATCGGAGATGGGAAAAGGATCAAAAAAGCAGCCCGTGCAGTAGTTAAAGAATACATGCAGGGTAAGAAGGTGGTGGTGGTAGTATCAGCCATCAACAAGACCACCGATAACATCCTGGAAATTGTGAATAAATCTATTGGAGATGCCATAACTGAGAAACAAATGGCTGACATAGTCTCCATGGGCGAAATCACCAGCGTAAGAGTTTTTTCATCTGCCATAGAATCCTTGGGTGTCAAATCAGAGTATATAGATCCTCATATGGATATTTGGCCAGTTATAACCGACAGCAACTATTTAAATGCTAAAATTGACTTTGCAGAGACTGAAATCAGATCCAGAGAGATCTTAAAAATCCTGGATCAAGGTGTGATCCCGGTCCTCTGCGGTTTCCTGGGAAAGGACCTTGAAGGTAACATCACCACTCTGGGAAGGGGTGGCAGTGACATCACCGCATTTCTGATGGGGCACTGTCTCCATGCAGAAGAGGTTATTATTGTCACTGATGTTGGGGGAGTGATGTCCACTGATCCCAACAAGTTAGAGTCTGCCAGGAAACTGGAAAAGATCAGTGTGGAGGAAATGCGTGATCTGGCAACCCATGGAGCCCAGGTATTGCATCCTCATGCACTGCGTTATAAAGATCCTAAAATTAACGCCAAAATAATTGGATTCGAACATGGTGATCTATCTGCACCAGGAACAGAGATTATGGGACCATCCAAGGATAAAATGTTACGTTCAACTACACTCAGTAACGAACCCATCTCTGTACTTGCAGTGGTTGGTGAAGAACTCCTGACCAAAGTGGGAATTCTTGCTGAACTCACCCAAACTCTAAAGAATAATAATGTCAATATATATGGTATATCTACTGGTCAAAACTCAATAACCCTCTTCATTGATAAAGCAATGGCTGACAAAGCCCATGAAATACTCCATGAAGTAGTGGTTAAAAATCCGGAAATGAGTTCCCTTTCACTGGGCCGGGAGATTGCAATGATCAGTGTGAACAGCCAGGACTTCATAGACACCCCTGGAATAATCACCAAAATCACCGAACCATTGCATAAAAATAAAATTAACATAGTGGAAATCTCATCAAGTCAAACTTCAGTTGTCATATTTGTGGACTGGAATGATGGTAAAAGAGCTTATGAACTGGTAAGGAGAGTCTTGGAATGAAATTGGAAGGTACCACAGTTGCTATGGTAACCCCATTCACCCGCGAAGACACCGTGGATGAAGAGGGGATGCGGGAGAACATGAATTATCTCCTAGAACGCGGTGTAAATGGCCTACTGGCCGCCGGAACAACCGGCGAGTCTGCCACAATAACCCACCAGGAACAGAAGAAAATGATAGATATCCTGGTTGATGAGATGAAGGGAAAGGTAGCTTGTGTGGCCGGAGCAGGTAGCAACTCTTCCAGTGAAGCATTAGACCTGGTTAAATATGCTGAAAATGCTGGTGCAGACTACGCTTTGGTAATAACCCCTTACTATAACAAACCTCAACCACATGGGCTTTATGAACACTATAAAATGTTAACTGAATCCACTGAGATTCCTATCATAGTTTATAATGTCCCATCCAGAACAGGGACTGATATAGATGTGGAAACCATTGGTAAAGTGGCTCAACTGGATAACATAGTGGCCCTTAAAGAAGCAAATCCAGATATGGACAAAGTATCCCAAATCATTCACAAACTTGACCAGTTAGGTGTGGACGATTTCCTGGTTCTATCTGGTAACGACAACCTGACACTACCCATGATATCCCAGGGATGTAAAGGAGTTATCAGTGTGGTAGGTAATGTTGACCCAACACGCATGAGTGAAATGGTGAAAAAAGCCCTGGAAGGAGACTTCAAAGGAGCAAAAGATCTTCATTATGAGTTATATGATTTAATGAAGGTCCTTTTTGTTGAGTCCAATCCCGTTCCAGCTAAAACTGCACTAAACATGATGGGCAGACCATCAGGGCATGTTAGGATGCCACTGGCTCCTCTTAAAACTGAAAACCAGGAAAAACTCAAGAAGGTACTCCTGGACTTACAGCTGATTTAGAACTTAATCAAGCTAAAACGCTTTTTTTAAGTGGATTTTTCTAAATAATCAGCTATTGTTCAGAGCTAATGGATTTTAACTAATCTATTTCTTTTTATTTATTTTTTAAGGATTAAACCAAACTTAACAGGTTAACCTAAAGTTCAGGAGATGATAATTATGATAGATGTGGCAGTAACCGGGGCTGGTGGAAGAATGGGGTCCATGATCATCAACACCATCCTCCAACAGGATGACATGCAAATTGTAGCAGCCATAGAAGCCCCCAACACTCCCCTGGAAGGAAAAGATGTGGGTGAAGTCATGGGAATCGGACCCATAAACGTGCCTATAGTCGGGGCAGAAAGACTTTCTCAGGTTTTAGAAACTAAAAAACCTGACGTTCTGGTCGATTTCACCATTGCAAACGCAGCAGTCGGTACTATTAAAACAACAGCAGAGTCTGGTGTCAACCTGGTGGTGGGAACCACTGGTTTTTCTGATGAACAGATGGCAGAAAACCAGAAATCTGTGGAGGCAAATCAGGTGGGGGCAGTGATTTCCCCTAACATGGCAGTGGGAGTTAATGTCTTTTTCAAGGTGGTAGAGGAACTGGCAAGTATTTTAACAGATTATGATGTGGAAATTATAGAAGCCCATCACAAACACAAAAAAGACGCACCTTCTGGCACCGCTGTAAAAGCAGCCGAACTCATAGCAGAAGCTTTAAACCGTAAAATGGATGAAGTTGGAGTTTATGGAAGACATGGAATGGTAGGTGAACGTACAGCTGAAGAAATAGGAGTCCATGCTGTTCGTGGAGGAGACATCGTAGGAGACCATACTGTGCTATTTGCAGGAGATGGTGAACGACTTGAAATCATCCACCGTGCAAACAGTAGACAGGCCTTTGTCAATGGAGTGATTAAAGCCATTCGTTACGTGGTAAATGCTGATAAGGGTAAAATAAGTGGCATGGATGATGTCTTAGGAATATAATCTTTGAATATTTTAAAAAAATGGCACGATTGATTAATTATTGAAGAGGGATTATTGGAAATGGAATAGTATTGTTTAAGGGAATATGGAAGGTGATTATATGGTAAATGTAGGTATTTTAGGAGCAACAGGAATGGTAGGACAACGGTTCATACAACTTCTCGAAAATCATCCTAAATTCGAGATCACAGCCCTCACAGCTTCCCAGCGTTCAGCAGGGAAAAAATATCAGGATGCAGTGACCTGGCACATGGATACTCCCATCCCTGAGGCAGTTGAGGACACTGTGGTAGTGGATACTGATCCCAGCCAGGTTAAAGATGTGGAAATCGTTTTTTCCGCCCTACCTGCAAGTAATGCGGCTATAGTCGAGCCTAAATTTGCTGAAGCAGGCATGAAAGTTGCTTCCAATGCCAGTGCCATGCGTATGGAACCTGATGTTCCCCTGGTAATTCCAGAGGTGAACCCAGAACACCTGGATCTCATTGAAATCCAGCAAAAAAGGAGAGGATGGGATGGATTCATTGTCACCAACCCTAACTGTTCCACCATAGCATTAGTACTCTCCCTGAAACCCATATACGACCAGTATGACATTAATCGTTTGTACGTATCCACCATGCAAGCTGTTTCCGGAGCAGGCTACAACGGAGTACCATCCATGGCCATGTTGGATAACTTGGTACCATTTATAGGAGAAGAGGAAGAGAAAATGGAGGAAGAAACTCTTTATCTCCTGGGTGATTTTGATGGTGAAACTGTGGAACCTGCTTCATTTGGAATCAGCACTTCCTGCCATCGAGTACCTGTGGTGGATGGACATACAGAAGCGGTTTTCATGGAGATGGATGAAGACTTTGAATTAGATAGTATCAAGAAATCTCTGCAGGAATTCCAGGCAATTCCTCAGAAATTAGATCTCTTCTCAGCACCAAAAAATCCCATCATAGTCCGGGAAGAGGATAACAGACCCCAACCCCGCATGGACCGTATGAGAGGAAAAGGAATGGCAGTTACTGTGGGTAGATTACGCCAGGATCAAAGTTTCCCTAGAAGCCTTAAATATGTACTTTTAGGTCATAACACTATTAGGGGAGCTGCAGGCGCATCTATATTGAATGCAGAACTTATTGCGGAGATAATGTAGATTCCTTTTTAATTATCTCTATTTTTTCAATTTCTTTTTTTAAAATTAAAACTGATCTTCATATTTTGGTGTAAGCATTTTCATATTTTTGTGTAATTATTATTTAAATATGGTTTTTTAAGTCATTATAAGATTTTTTAATGTTTGAAATTCTTTTTAGGGAATTAATGTTTTAATAGGGATTATATCCTAACTTTTAAAAGGGATGGGAGTACAATTAAAACTAAGGATTAGTTTAAGATTATGGTAAACCTTATAGTGATAACATGGCCATTCTGAAGGATACAGAGAGGGAACAGTTGAGGCAACTGGTAAAGGCTTGTCTCCTGGAAATTAGCAAGTTGAAGATTGAACTTAAAAAATGCCAGAAAGAATCATCTAAAATCATGATTGCCGAACATGTTAAACTTCAAGAGATGAATGTGGTCCAGGAGAAAAAACTTCAAAAAAGGGATGATGAAATCCGGAACCTGGCCAAACTATTAGAAGAAAGGGATCAACAAGTAGAAGACCTCCAGAAAGTTAAGGAAAGGTTCAAACTTTTAACCCAGAAGCCTAAAAAAGATTTAACATCCTTTCAGTCTAACATTTATCTGCTTCTTCCAGAAAAAGAGGATAACCTGGAAAACTTATTTGATTCTATCATTGATCTTGGTTTTAATGAACTGACACATCAGAACTTTGAACACGCCCTTCGGAACCTGGAAAGGAAAGGATACTTCCGTTCAAGGAACAATAATGGTACTGTTTTGTGGAAAAAGGTAGTGAAGGATTGAAATTCACTCATCTACATTATTTTTATATGGTAAGTCATTGCATGGTTTTCAATACCTTTAAAATGTTAACTGTGCTATTGATTAATTTTTCTCTTAAATCTGACCCATCATATCACAAACTATTTATATAACCTCTAACCCACTGATCATTTACATAAACAAATTGAGGTGATAATGTGGCACAATTAGGCGGACAAGGCCAACAAGTTTTAATTTTACCGGAAGGTACTAACAGATTTTTAGGACGAGACGCTCAAAGAATGAACATTTTAGCAGGAAAAGTTCTGGCAGAAACAGTAAGGACCACTTTAGGTCCTAAAGGAATGGACAAAATGCTCGTGGACGGTTTAGGAGACATAGTTGTAACCAACGACGGAGTAACCATCCTCAAAGAAATGGACATCGAACACCCTGCAGCTAAAATGCTAGTGGAAGTAGCCAAAACCCAGGAAGATGAAGTGGGAGACGGAACCACCACTGCAGTTATAATTGCAGGTGAACTCCTCAAAAAAGCAGAAAACCTGCTGGACCAGGACATCCACCCAACCATCGTGGCTATGGGATACAGACAAGCAGCTGAAAAAGCTCAGGAAATCTTAAGCGTCATAGCCATAGATGCAGAAGACAGGGACACCCTTATGAAAGTGGCAATGACAGCCATGACTGGTAAGGGAACTGAAAAAGCACGAGAACCACTGGCAGAACTGGTGGTCGGCGCAGTCAAACAGGTAGAAGATGAAGGGGAAATCGATAAAGACCACATCAAGATTGAGAAGAAAGATGGAGCAACTATCGACGCATCCCAACTCGTAAACGGAGTCATCATTGACAAAGAACCAGTACACCCTGGAATGCCCAAAAAAATAGAAGATGCAAAAATAGCTCTTTTAAACAGCGCTATAGAAGTTAAAGAAACCGAAGTAGATGCTGAAATCCGTATCACTGACCCTGCCCAGATGCAGGCCTTCATTGAACAGGAAGAACAGATGATCAAGGACATGGTGGAAAAAATCGACGATGTCGGAGCTAATGTACTATTCTGTCAGAAAGGAATCGATGACCTAGCTCAGCACTACCTGGCAAAAGCAGGAATCATGGCAGTGCGCAGAATCAAAAAATCAGACATGGAAAAATTAGCCCGAGCAACCGGTGCCACTGTGGTTACCAACATCGAAGATTTAACTCCTGATGATCTGGGATTAGCAGGATCTGTAGCTGGTAAAAAAATCTCCGGCGAAGAAATGATCTTCGTTGAAGAATGCAAAGACCCAAAATCAGTCACACTCCTAATCAGAGGCTCCACCGAACACGTGGTAGACGAAATCGAAAGAGCAGTTGAAGATGCCATCGGCGTAGTATCTGCTACAGTAGAAGATGGTAAAGTAGTCGCTGGTGGAGGAGCAGCTGAAATATCCATAGCCAAAGGATTAAAAGAATACGCTGACAGTATCAGTGGCCGTGAACAGCTAGCAGTCTCTGCATTTGCAGAAGCACTGGAAGTTGTACCAAAAACCCTGGCAGAAAACGCAGGACTGGACAGCATTGACGCCCTGGTAGATCTACGAGCAGCCCACGAAAAATCATTATACATGGGACTGGACGTATTCAAAGGTGAAGTAACCGACATGTACCGTGCCGGAGTTATTGAACCTCACAGAGTTAAAAAACAAGCAATCCAATCCGCAGCAGAAGCCGCCGAAATGATCCTAAGGATCGACGACGTCATTGCATCCACCGGTACAGGTAAAGAACCTGACATGGGTGGTATGGAAGGAATGGGCGGAATGCCTGGTGGAATGCCACCAATGATGTAAAGTCCCAGTGACTTTACACTTTTTCCTATTTTTTTTAGAATAAATTGATTCTGTTTTAGTAAAATCACTAATTTCATCGGGGTCCTGTCTTTTTTTAAGTAAAAATTCATTTAAATTGGAATTTTTATCAACGGGAAAGTTAATTAACCCCAAAAAAAAGTTGAATTTTGAACTTTAATTGCTTAATTTTACAGCAATTCGATTTGTAATTTGATTCAATTTGAAGATTATAAAAATATTTTTTAAGATCTAAAGATAAGTTATTAAACATCCTGAAAAGGTTTTTTAAAGAGGTTTTAAAAATGTTAGGACAAAAATCATCCCTCCAATCTGAAATAGATTTAGACCCAAGCACCGCCTTTGAAATGATCCAGAAAAATAAAGACAATCCTAACTTCATTCTGCTGGATGTTAGAACTCCTGCAGAGTATGATGAATCCCATATTGAAGGATCCATTCTAGTTAACTACCAATCACCAGATTTCAGTGATAAAGTCCAGGAACTGGATAAAAATAAAACCTATCTGGTTTACTGCCGCTCTGGAATGAGGAGTGCTGCCAGTGTTGATATAATGATGAAAATAGGTTTTATCAATGTATATAATATTGTTGGCGGAATAATGGGATGGGAAAACCGTGGACTGCCAGTAAAATAAATAAAATCAACCCACTATTTAAATTTCATTTGAATATTCTTAATGATCAAAATTAGTTTTAAATTATTTAAATCAGTTATAAAAAAGTTATAGTAACAATACAGTTAAAAACAATACAGTTATGTTAAATAACTAATAAAAAAAGGAAGTTGGAACCATTAATTGATTCCTTTTGACACTTTCCTTTGATTTTTATTTGAACCTATTTATTTTATCTAACGACCGAAGATATGTACTGCAGCAGTACCACCAGTACCACCAATGTTATGGGTCATACCAACTTCAATACCGTCGATCTGTCTTTTACCAGCGTCTCCACGGAGTTGCCATACCATTTCGGCAGCCTGGGCAATACCAGTAGCTCCTAATGGATGTCCACGGGCTTTAAGTCCGCCAGAAGGATTTACAGGGATTTTACCATCCCGCTGAGTTAAACCATCTTCTACTGCTGGTCCAGCTTGTCCTTTTTCTACAAATCCAAGGTCTTCAATGGCAAGGAGACCATTAATACTGAAACAGTCATGTACTTCCACTGCCTGAATATCCTTGGGTTGTAAACCTGCCATATCATAGGCACTTCGGGCGGCGTGTACAGAAGAATCAATGGTGGTTATGTCCCTGCGGTCATGAAGTGCAATGGTACCTGAAGCCTGGGCAGAAGCCTTTACATATATAGGAGTGTCGGTGTATTTGCGTGCATCTTCTGCAGGGCAAAGTATCACTGCGGCAGCACCATCAGTTACTGGAGAACAATCCAGAAGCCTTAAAGGATCAGCTACCATACTGGAATTTAAGACTTGATCCACAGTGATTTCCATTGGGAATTGGGCTAATGGATTTAAAGCTCCATTTTTATGGTTAACCACACTGAACATGGCTAACTGTTCTCTGGTGGTTCCATATTGGTACATGTGTCTTTTGGCGATCATTGCATAAAGTGAGGGGAACGTAACTCCTTGTTGGGCCTCCCATTCCTGGTCAGAAGCTGTGGCAATGGCAGGAGTAGGATCTACCACGTCAGTCATCTTTTCCACACCAGCAGAAATCACAACGTCATGGTAACCTGAGGCAACAGCCATTATTCCGCTTCTAAGGGCTAAACCACCAGATGCACAGGCTGCTTCCACCCTGGTGCAGGGCATGGGTGTTAACCCTGAATGGTCTGCTATGAGTGAAGCGATATGCTCCTGCTGTACAAATAATCCGGCAGTCATGTTTCCAACGAACATGGCTTCTATTTCTGCCCCTTCAATATCTGCATCAGCAACAGCCTTTAGCCCAGCTTCAGTAACCAGATCTCGAAAAGATATATCCCACAGTTCACCAAATTTAGTTTGTGAAACTCCAATAATTGCAACATCTCTCAATTTATATTCCTCCATTCATCCTGTGATATAGATTAGTTTTCTTGATTAACTTTAACTTAAACCAGCCATCCTTAATTTTCCTTTAAATTTAGTGTATATAGCGTAATCTACGTACGTTTTGTTCTGGATCATGTCCTGAACATTAGGGGCCAGTTCACGTTTTTCGTCTATTTCATCGGTAACTTCGATACTGAATGCGTCACTACCTGCTCCTGAACCATATGATGCTGCGAAAATACGTTCACCAGGTTGGGCAATGTCCAGTATGGCTGCTAAACCTAGAGGTGTTGCTCCGGAGTAGGTGTTACCAATATTAGGGGTTAAAAGTCCAGTTTTATACTGTTCTTCATTAAATCCAAGTTTTCGGGCAGCCCTTATGTAAAATTTACCATTGGGCTGGTGAAACACTGCATGATCATAATCTGAAGCCTCACTACCCATTTTATCGAACATTCCCTTAGCAGCTGATAAAACATGTTTGAAATAGGCAGGTTCGCCAGTAAAACGCCCTCCATGGCGGGGATATGGTTTGCCCTCCCTACGGTAGAAATCCGGAGTATCAGTAGTGAAACTGTAAGTATCTTCAAAATCTGCTACTGTGTTTTCAGAACCAATTATATATGCAGCTCCCCCTGCAGATGCAGTATATTCCAGTGCGTCACTGGGAGCTCCTTGAGCAGTATCTGCCCCGATAGCTAGCCCATACTCCACACTGCCAGAGTCAACCAGACCCATACATATCTGCATGCCTGCGGTTCCAGCTTTACATGCGAATTCTAGGTCTGCTGCGGTGAGGTCAGGACTGGCCTCCACAGCTTCAGCAACTATGGTTGCAGTTGGTTTCACTGCATAGGGATGTGATTCTGAGCCAACATATACAGCACCAATCTTTTTAGGGTCAATTTTTGCCCTTTTCATCGCATTACGCGCTGCTTCCACTGAAATAGTGGCGGTGTCTTCATCTGGGGCTGGTACTGATTTTTCATTAACCACCAGTCCTCGGGAAACTGCCTGGGCATTGTCTCCCCATACTTTTGCAATCTCTTCAACTTTTATCCGGTAAGAAGGTATGTAAACTCCATATCCTACAATTCCTGCCATTTTAAATCACAACCGTTTAGTTAATACATTTGATTCTTTTTTTATAATTTCATGTCAAAATTATTTATAGGCTTTTATATAGATTTTTCTATTGTAGTTAATCAGTTTATATTCTAATATCTCTTAGTTATCCTTCTGTATATTAAAAAGAATATTTGATAAAATATAGACAAAAACCAGTTAATATACTTATGTATGTTGTGGCTGGAGATATCAGTATTTTACAGTTATTCATTATGTCTTTATTATTTATAAGATATAAAACAATAAATTAAATTCAATGACATACAGGGATAAGCAAAAACTTAGGAAGAAAATATGGGGAGTTTTAGAAAGGAATGAACTTATAAGGACTTCTGAATCATGCTATGGGAGAATTCCAAATTTTAAAGGAGCTTCCCTGGCAGCATTCATATTGAAAAACACGTTTGAATGGGAAAATTCACAGACAATCTTCTCCAGTCCAGATTCAGCATTGAGAGAGGTGCGTGAACACGCTCTTGAAGATAAAAAGATACTCATAATGGCAACTCCCAAAATCATGAATGGATATATTTTGATAAATCCTAAAAAAGTTTCAGGGCGCGAAAAAATTGCTTCAACCATTAATGGTGCTTTGAAGATGGGTGAAAAAATCAAGAATTTTCCTCAAATTGACCTGGTAGTTGAGGGGTCTCTTGCAGTTGATCTTAAAGGAAATCGCCTTGGTAAAGGAAAAGGATTTGCAGACCAGGAAATATCACACCTATACAGTAAGAAAGCTATTGATGAAGATATACCAATCTGCACTCCTGTACATCAGTTACAGATAGTTGATCAGGTTCCTGTTGAAAGTCATGATGAAAAGATCAGTATGATTGTCACCCCGGAAATGGTGGTAAGGACGGATTCAATTACAGAGATCTAAGCATCTATAATATTTCCATCAACATTTTAAGGTCCAACTTATTCACATCATCCATGGTTTTCATATTGTACTTTTCATATAGGCTGTTCCAATCCTGTTTCATCATAAATTCCTGAAATTCTCGGTTGTTTAAGGATTTTCCAACACCCTTCATATCCTCTAATTCAATTATACAACTTTTCAAAAGCTCCTCAGAGTCATCCAATTCTATGAGTTTGTTTAAAAAACCTTTATCATCAAGTAAATTATACTCAACTTCGATTCCATCATAAAAGAATTTTTTAAGCTTTTTTTGCTGGGAAACGAACCGATAGACAATTATCAGTTTTTCCTGAAGTTCTTCGATTTCCTTTTTTGTTAAATCCACTATTTTCACCGGCATCCTCAATTTGATTAAAGAAAGGATTTAATGATATTTTTGCAGTCAAGTCAATAATTCAAAGAGTCTTTTTTAATCATCTATTTAATGTTCTCCAGACGTTCACGGAATTCCTTACGATGGCGTCTTTCCTCATCCCTAATATGTTTAAGGACTCCTACCACCTCTTCATCATCAATAACCCCAATCTGATAGGTATATTTATCTATACCTTCAGATTCCATATCTATCTGCCTTTGGAGCATTTTTTCCAGACTTTCCCCTCCAAAATTAAGTTCTTTATGTTCCATGATTGGTTTTCCACCTCTTTTAGTTATAAGATCTGCCAACCACCACATGTGCCTCATTTCATCCACAGATATAGCTTCAGTAACCCGGCTAGGGTCACATTCTTCCATCACAAATGAATTAAACACATAGGTCATGGTGGTTTCCAGTTCAGCAACAAAGTCCTCATTTAACATGGCAATTATGTCTTGTTTATCCAATTTGATACCTCCGGATAGTGCAAACCATCTTTAATGAAAATACTATTATAAATCATTCATCAAATCACTGATATTCTCCCGTTTACGATAAGCCATACCCTGAAAGACAGCCACCAGATCACGGGATTCATCATAGATGTCCACAGTATAACTAGCTATTCTACCGCCGCTGGATAGTTCGCGGGCTTCTGCAGTTAAAACCCCATTTTTAACCGCTTTCAGATAAGATATGTTGGCATTTATGGCCACAGTAACTGTTCCATGGGAATTGGCAGCCAATGCAAAGGTGAAATCAGCCATGGTAAACAGAGCTCCCCCATGCACAGTACCCACGCCATTAAGATGAATATCGTTGACTTCCATTCTGGTGGTGGCTTTTCCCGGGGCGATATCCACAACTTCAATGTTGTTGTGAGCAGCGAAACGGTCATTTTCAAAGAATTCAAGGATTTTTTCCATTATAAAACCTAACCTTCTGTTTATAATATATTAATGGGATATTACTGACCTTTAAAAACCTTTGAATCTACTATTTACATGTTCTAATTATAACATTTTATGATTTTAAGGTGTGCATTGAGAAAGTACCTTGAATAATTAAACACAAAAAGGATATCAAGAGTCAAAATATTCCCATGTAAGGGATAGTATGCCAACCTAATAAAATATCAAATCAAGAATCCCAGCTGATGGTTCATAAAAAGGAGCAAAACTATGAAAGCCATGTTACTTCGTGTTGGAATTGATAAATCCAGTGACGGAATCCTGTCCCCTATCTTCCCAGATGGAACCTTTGAATACATCCCTCTATCAGAAAAAGATGATGGTTCAAACGAAATAAGAACCTACCATGACCTACTTGGTCACAAAGGAAAACCACTCTCCACCTACCTTCCAACTAAATTAGCTAATCGTAAAGTACACCTTGATCCAGAGTTTACCACCTTCACTTATGGAGATACAGGTAGGAAAGCCAATTACCTAAGTAAACTTAACCAGGGAGATTTGTTAGTGTTCTATGCTGGTTTAACACCTTATAAAGATGCAGGATATCCTGAAGCACTTTATATTATGGGTTACTTCACAGTCAAGAAGATTTGGGCTAAGATCGATGAACCGAGGGGAACTGGTTCTGTTAGAATCATACGTAAAAAATACCCCAACAACTCCCATCCTAAACGAGTTGATATCAGGGACATGGTACTGGTTGTAGGAGACCCTGGAAAAAGTAAATTACTTGAAAAAGGCATTTTAATCAGTCAAAAGAAAATAAATAAAATTGGTAGAAGATATCATGCAGTTTCGCCTCAAATGGAAGAATTGCTGGGAATAAAAGGTTCCATACAGCGGAGTATACCACCTCGCTTTATAGAGGAAGAGCATAATATTGGAAACCTTAAGAAATTATTGGGATTAACCGTATGATTAGGGAATTAACTGCAGGATTAAGGAATTAACCATATGATTAGGGAATTAACTGCAGGATTAAGGAATTAGCCATATGATTAGGGAATTAGCCAAGTATTAAATTTCTAGATTTTAAATAATCAGATCCAATAAGTTAAAAACGACAACTTTTCTGACCGGTTTTTTCCATGTACTGTTGATGGTACTCTTCTGCCTTCCAAAAGTGGGGTGCTGGCAGAATTTCTGTTACAATCTTCCCAGGGTAACGTCCAGACGAATCCAGGTTCTTTTTACTTTCATGGGCCAATTTCCCCTGCTCAGGAGTATGATAAAATATAACCGACCGATATTGTGCACCTACATCCGGACCTTGCCGGTTTCGGGTGGTGGGATCATGAATATTCCAGAAAAAATCCAGTAAATCAGAGTAAGAAATGATAGTAGGATTATAAGTCACTTCAACTACTTCAGCATGGCCTGTAACCCCAGTACAGACATCTTGATATGAAGGTTGCTCAAAATTTCCCCCAGCATAACCCACCGCAGTTTCAACCACTCCATCCAGTTTTCTGAATGCATCTTCAACTCCCCAGAAACAACCCGCCCCAAATGTGGCTTTCTCCACCTTTTCATTATCCATGAACCCCACCTCTTTTTAAAATCATGTATTCATCCTACTTTTTCCATAATCTGGTTTCTATAATTTAATCTAATTTCTATATATTTTATCACTCAATGAAGACAAATACTTTAAATAATTATGTTTAAGTGAAGAAATAACTTTTTGGTAGTTATTCATGTTTATTTCCCCCAAAAGATATGCCTTAATTGTGGCAATTTTAACCTCATTTTTAACTCCATTTGTGGCTTCATCCATCAACATAGCCCTGCCTTCAATTGGAACTGAATTTACATCTACAGCCATACTTTTAGGATGGGTGCCAACTGCATATCTCCTGGCACTGGCGGTTTGCCTGGTACCATTCGGTAGAATAGCAGATATTTATGGGAGAAAAAGGATTTTCACCTATGGAATAATCATGTTCACCATAGCATCATTTCTGGCTACTTTGTCCTCTTCAGTGGAAATGCTCATTGTATTTCGGGTTTTGCAGGGTGCAAGCAGTGCCATGATATTTGGAAATCTGTTTGCCATCATTGCATCTATTTTTCCTTCTGGTGAACGGGGTAAAGCTCTGGGAATAACAATCACCGGAGCATTCCTGGGTCTGTTCCTGGGCCCAGTATTGGGGGGTTTTTTAACAGGTTATTTTGGTTGGAGAAGTATATTTCTTTTTAACGTACCCCTGGGAATTCTGGCCAGCGTTGCAGTGACCCGGCTTGAAGGTGAATGGATGGAAGCTAGCGGACAAAAATTTGATATTCCAGGAACAGTTCTTTTAGGAGGATCTCTGATAACTTTAATGTATGGAATATCAATTCTACCCAATACATGGGGGTTTTATTTTATTTTCATGGGATTAACTGGACTAATTTTGTTTTATTTTGTGGAAAACCGTATCAAAAGCCCGGTTCTGGATGTGAAGGTTTTTAATAACTGGAGTTTCACCCTTTACAACATAGCAGCCTTTATTAGTTACTGCTCTGCTGCACCCATAATATTCCTTCTCAGCCTGTATCTGCAATATGTTAAAGGACTGGATCCCCAGTGGGCCGGCATAGTACTCTCTGTACAACCAGTTATGATGACTATATTCTCACCGCTGGCCGGAAAATTATCAGATATCATTGAACCCAGAAAGGTAGCTGCCTTAGGAATGGTATTTAACACCATAGGGTGTGCATTATTTGCATTTCTGGGAGAAAATACAAGTACCATTACTATTGTGCTTGGTTTGGGCCTTCTTGGTTTAGGATTTGCTCTTTTTTCTTCACCAAACACCAATGCCATAATGAGCAGTGTGGAATCCCGTCTCTATGGAGTGGCATCCACCACCGTGACTACCATGCGCGTTCTGGGCCAGATGTCAGGCATGGGACTGGTGTTACTGGTTTTGGTTCTGGTAATGGGAAGTTCCACCATAAATCCAGTGGATTACTCTGATTTCATAAACAGTGTCAGCATATCTTTTACCATATTTTCAATTTTAAGCTTTATTGGGGCATTAGCTGCTCTAGCAGGTAGGAAAAAAGGTAAATAATAAGATGTTATCCTGGTATAAATTGTTGACATAAATTTGGGTTGACATAAATTTGGCAGGAAACTTATTTTTTCCCGTCACATTAACCCCCCCTTGACCAGGCCATATAAATAAAAATTTTAGCCACCATTGACATAAAAAGATACTATGCAGAATAAAAAAGTTGCCTCCATCCTCAGTCGTGTGGCTGATTATCTGGAGATGGATGGGGTTGACTTCCGCACCAAAGCCTACCGAAGGGCAGCCCACACCATAGAAACCCTGAGCGTGGACATCACAGACATATCTAGAGATGGGAAGTTAGAAGAACTTCCAGGAATAGGTAAACACATAGCTGTTAAGATCAAGGAGATACTGGACACCGGAAAACTACAGTACCTGGAAGACCTTGAAGATGAATATCCCCTTGATCTGAATGCCTTGATGTCAGTGGAGGGATTGGGTCCCAAGAAAATACAACTCCTTTTCCATGAATTGGGGATCATGACCCTTGATGACCTGGAAAAAGAGGCTAAACGCCATCATATTCGTAGATTGAAGGGTATGGGGGCGAAAACTGAGGCCAAAATTTTACAAAACCTGGAATTTGCCCGTAAAAGTACAGGAAGGCAGTTACTGGGAGAAGTGTTGCCATTGGCCCAGGAAATTGCAGGAAGAATCAGTGCCCTGGAAGGAATCCGGCAAGTGGAAATTGCCGGTTCCATCCGACGCAGAAAAGAAACAGTAGGAGATATTGACATACTCACGGTAACTGACCATCCGGATGAAGTCATGGATTTTTTCGCCCACATGGATCTGGTTGATGAGGTAATAGTCAAGGGACATTCCAAGTCAACGGTGAGATTGTATAATGGGATGGATGCAGATATAAGGGTTTTCAAAGAGGAAGATTTCGGTTCTGCACTGTTATATTTTACTGGTTCCCGTGAACTTAACATCCAACTGCGTAAAATTGCCATATCCAATAAAATGAAGCTCAATGAATACGGAGTTTTCCAGGGTGATGAACGGTTAGCCAGCAGGACAGAAAAGGATGTTTTCAAGGTTTTGGGACTGGATTACATTCCACCCGAACTCCGGGAAAACACCGGGGAAATAGAAGCTGCCCAGGAGGGAAAACTCCCTAAACTGGTTGGTTATGATGATATTAAGGGTGATCTTCATCTGCACACCAACTGGTCTGATGGAAAAAGTAGTATTAACCAAATGGCCAATGAAGCCATAGATCGGGGTTATGAATATCTGGCCATAACCGATCACACCAGCTTACCTGTGGCCAGAGGAATGGATGATAAACGATTAAAAAAACAGATAGTTGAAATTGACAAGATCAACAGTCAAATGGATAATATAGCTATATTAAAGGGTGTTGAGGTTAACCTAGATCCCCAGGGTAATCTGGATATATCAAAAGATGTTTTAGAAGAATTAGACATGGTTATAGCTGCAGTACACTATGATTTTCGTCAAGAACCAGGAAAAATGAATAAAAGAATTTTAAATGCCTTTGAAAATGAATATGTGGACATATTAGCCCATCCAACTGGACGCAAGCTTAAAGAAAGACAGGCATATGAATTAGACCTTGAACAATTGTTCCAGAAAGCCACAGAAACCGGAACCATCCTGGAAGTGAATTCATCACCTAAAAGACTGGATTTGAAGGATATACATGTTAAAATGGCAGTAGAACACGGTTGTCAGCTGGTGGTGAACACCGATGCCCATCATGTCCATGATCTTAAAAACATCCAGCTGGGTGTGGCCACTGCCCGCCGTGGTTGGGCTGAGAAAAAGGACATCATCAATACCCTTCCACTAAAAAAACTGTTAAAACTCTTAAATTAAGAAATTTAGCCATTAATCTCTGGTTTGATGGAGTAAAGATAATATTTTTGCTAAGGTAACCACATCTTCCCGGTTGTGTTGGATTATGGGTATTAATGGGCCGATATTACCAGTTTTATGGTAGGTGAGGTAAAATTCAGGTACTTGGCTGCTGGGAACATCATCGCAACGTTCCAAACCAAAAAGATGTTTTTCCAGTGTCTGTAATTTGCAATTAGGGAGTTGATCTTTCCACTGGCGCCTGGAAAAATGTAGAAGATCTAGGTGAAGACAGCTAATATTATTTTTCATACCAAAGTAGCGCATCCTGCTTTTGATGAATGGCACATCAAAGCTACGTCCATTAAAGGAAACGTACACCGTATCTTCACTCTTATGAGATAAAAAACTTTCCAATACTGCTTTTTCCTCTTTTAAATCCCTTAACAAATATTGATTAATAATTAAACCATTTTTAGACGCTTCTGCAACACCAATTAATATCAAAGGGACCTCTTTAAGGCCGAGGGTTTCAATGTCCATAAAAAGCATATTTTCTGTTCCAGCCATGGAAGATAAGACCAGGTTAAGCCTATGGGATGATGAATACCTGGAAGATATCCATTCTGATAAACTAGGAACATCTTCGGTTTCAACATTTTCCAGGAATTGGCAGGCACTTTTAGAATAAACAGGGTGTTTTTTTAGATCATCTAAGGATTGATATCCCTCACTTTTGAGTTTTCTTTCCTTGCACTCTCCGATTCCTTTTAATAATTTTAAATCATCTACTAAACATTGTTTAACATTAGTTTTTGTCAAAGTTTTTAGTTTTAACTTTTCTTGGGTGGTGAAACGGTAACACAACCCATAAGTAGTTTCTATTTCTTCCCCATTTTTCAAGTCTTCCAGTGATCTATCCTGATAGGTTTCCATAAGTTTTTCTTTAAGGGTTTTTGTGTTTTCCATATCATTGCTCATAAAGGATCTCCAAATTTGTTATCATAACATCTCCATAAAAAAGGTTCACTTTAAAATACTAACATTAAATCAATGATTATTTATGGTTTTAGGGTAATATATAGCTGTAATACAATAATTTGTTTAACATGGGAGTAAACGGAGGTATGAAAACTTGAAAAAATATCTATTTGTATTAGTTGTCCTCTCATTGGTGGTTATGGCTTCTGGTTGCACATCAAATCAGAATATCACCACCAAAAATTTCTCTGCAGGTGGAATGTCCTTCCAGTATCCAGATACATGGAATGCCACCACCCAGACAAATGAAAATGCTACACAGATAATAGTGGCCAGCCCGGACTTTATATCATCCAATGGTACTGAGGGTAGTGTGGTGTTAATCCTCAAAATTACTAATGCAAGCGCCAGTAACATGTCAGAAACCAGACAGGAGTTTGCAACCCAAGCCCAACAATCAGGTCAAAACTACACCAATGCCACCGTTAACATAGCTGGAATTAGTGCCAGTGACATAAGTTACGTTGGGAATGATACTCAGGGAAACACTGCCTATGCAAGACTGGTGGATTTCGAAAAGAACAACACCCTATACTTGCTCATGTTTGCCACTGGTGGTGGTGTAGATATAGAGACGGTTAAACCATACTTTGATGTCATTGTCAAAAGCTTCAAAGTACAGTAGAAGAAGGGATAACACATCCCCTTTTTATTTTTTTTAGGGTAAACCCGTGTTAGTAGTGTAATTATAGGGCGTATTAATAGTTTCAATTAGTTAAATTTTAGGGAATAGTGATGGTTAAATTTTAGGGAAATATTAGATTATTCATTCACACAACTGTTGGGGGTTAGAAATTGATTAAAACACTTATTTTATATGAAAGCAGGTATGGATCTACTGGGGAGGCGGCAGATATTATTTCACTTATCATGGGGCCTTCCCGCCACTATCCAGTGTCACGATTTGGTGATGCCTGCCGGGACTTTGATTTCATAGTGCTGGGTGCCCCCATATATAATGGTAAGATCCATAAAAAAATGGAATCATTCATTGAAAATGAACGTGAATGGTTGGATGAAAAAAAAATCGCCCTTTTCTGCACATGTTTGAATGGAGCAGAAGGACTCCATGTATTAAGAGAAATGGAAGATAATTTAGGAGATAATATTCTTGAACTGGGTGTTTTTGGTGGTCGTCTTGATATGAATCGTATGAAAGAGCGGGATTTCCAGGCTTTAACAAGATTTCTTTCCCGTGAAGGCCTACCACCCCAGGGAATGGATTTATTCAACAGGGAAGAGATTGTTCAATGGTCTTTACGTCTTAAAGATATTAGAGATGAATTATTAGACAAAGTTCCCATTCCAAAACTCCGGGAGGATGTTGAGAACTTCTTAAAACAGCATAACACCTGTACCCTGGCCACCAGTTCTCCTGGAAAGATAAGGGCCACACCACTGGAGTACATCTATATCCAGGGCCAGATTTACATTCTCAGTGAGGGTGGAGAGAAATTTGCCAACCTGCTTTTCAATTCCCATGTTTCAATGGCAGTTTATGAAGATTACACTGATATGAATAATCTTAGGGGAATGCAGATAACTGGTAGGGCTACCATTGTTGAAGATCTGGATGAATATCAGCAGGTCATCAAGAAGAAGGGTTTGACCATGGAGTTTGTCAGATCATTACCAGCAGATCTTCACATGATCAGGATGGACATGGAGAAGGTGGAATTTCTTAACTCTGATTACAAGAAACAGGGATATTCAGTTAGGCAAGTTTTGAAATTTTAGAACACCTACTAAAAAGTTTTAGAACATCTACCAAAAAGTTATTTTAATATTTTTTTTACCCAGGGAATTTCAGGAATATTTTTTCTAAACAGTTGAGAATTGCATCCAGCAAGAGTAATACCTATTATGTACTGTATATGAAATTGTTGGTTTTGGTTAAAAATCTGAGAAATTGGTTAAAATTAATCGTTGGGTATATACTGATTGATGGAAAAACACCCATCTTGACAATTAATGTGTGGAGGTATACAGAATTATGTGATTTTATTATTTTTTTTCTTAAGAAAATATTTTTTTAAAAAATTTTTATTTATTTGCAACGAATTTTTTATAAAAGAAAATCTATGAAAAGATGGTACTTTCATCAATCACACCTAAAAATTTCAGGGCATGTTTTTTGGTAGTTGTGTTTGAATCATTTTTGTATGTTTCATAAATGATTGCAGGGTTTCCTGATTCAATTAATGGATTTGTAAGATAATCTGGGCTGGATGTGATGGAAGGATAGTAGTAGTAAAGCCAGGGAATCTTATTTATCAGTTCCTTAGCAATGCCAATTGATTTATTTTCATAGGAAGGTGCAAATACGAATCTATTCACTGCATAACTACCATTACTGGAATGCACATCAACAGTTAACTGGTAACTGTTGTTGGTGATATCCGGAACCACATATTTATATGCAAGTAACTGTCCATTCATTCTCTCAGCAGGATAGTTATTCTCATAGATAGGGGCGTTAATTCTATACAAGTAATATTCCTTTTTAAGGTTTGCATCGTTTTCCCGGACCGATTCAATTATAGCTTCATGTGCGGCTGATTCACGAGGATGAACACCTACAACAAAGGCTACTGTAATATTAGAACTTGTATTCCCATAAGGTCCCTCTTTTATTACAGAAGAGTCATTAGTTTTTGCTAACGTTACGTTACGGGCCTTTGGTGCCATGGTGGAGTTGGTAGGAGAATCCCATGGTAACGATATCAATAGTGCGATGGCAATAAAAATAATGAGAACTACGGGTATGATTAAAAGGTTTTTCATAGGAAAATTTTTCTTATTCACTTTCAGATTTAAATTCTTGAAAGGTTCTAAGATTTTCCTGGAACTTTGCTGTGTCTTGTTGAGCTTTTTTGCTTTTTTGCTTTTTTTCCAAGGAATTTTCATGTTATACCACATATGAAAAACTGTTCAAAAGATCAGTTCATTGACTCTATAAATTTACATTTATTTATCTAGTATTAAAATGAGATGCATGGAAAAAAACCAAATGACACTATAATTATTTATTTTGTTCATCAGAACTTCATTTATTCAGTGGTTAATTAATCAAAATCTATAACCCAGTTAAGTATTAAATATATTAGCGTGTTTAGATGACTGCATGAATTTTCATTGAAGCTAAAAGGGGTTGAAAAACATAAAACACTTTAAATACACCATATTTCTTTTGGTAATTATAATTTTCATTGTTATTGGGGTTATTTATGGATTTAACCTGCAAAATGATAGTCCAAACACTTGCAACACTACACTGGAAACAGTTAATGTTTTGATTTACCAGGGAGAAGGTTCAACTACAGATAGTGTGAAAGGGTTAATATACTGCCTGGAACAGGCAGAAAAGGACAATTCTAATATTCAATTTAATTACACCACCACTACAGTGATTGATTCTGAAAATTTAGCCTATCAGGATGTTTTAATCATATCTGGAGGGGATATACGATATATTTTCAACAATCCATCCATAAATCCTGATGATATTAAAAAATTTGTAGAAGGAGGGAAAGGTTATATAGGCATCTGCGCAGGTGCATATGTTGCTTCTAATTATAATGGTGAATATGGTACTGGATGGGGAATCGCACCCAACATTGAGTGTAATTATACCAGTATTGATGATATGCAGCCCCTCACTATCACCAACTATGGTATTACCACTCTCAAATATTCAGATGGAGCCATCAATCCCTGCGAATTTACCCGTAATGATTCTGGAACCATCATTTTACCTTCATTTCCCCTGATTAACAGTCCAAGACTATACAAAAAAAGTAACTATACTTCGATTGCCGTTTACACTGAGAATGATACAATTATGTCCGGTTCTGCAGCAATCCTGGATGATACTTATGGTTCTGGACGGATAATACTATCCGGGCCTCATCCTGAACTTAGCCCAGCCAAACCAGGATTAGTTGCCAGGATGGTGTTATGGGTTTCTAAGAGAATTTAAGAAGTTTACTTTTTTTAAAATTAGTGAATTTTATATCAATATTCAGTGACTTCGTTTAACAGAACTTATATACTCAGGGGTCATTATAGATCTAACTTCGTTATAGAGTTGAATAACGAAGTAAATTAGAAATATAATTTCATGTTGAAATTTTAAAGAAAATGGCGAATTTCTACATCAATTGGATTATATTCTATGATCATTTAGATTATTTTCATTAGAAATGTACGTCAAAAATGAGAAAAATATTCAAGGCTTAATGATTTCTAATTAACGAGAAATTTTTTCACTGCTGACGAGTTATGTTAGATTTATGTCTTTTTTATAGTAAACGAAAATGATTTTTTAGCCTTTGAAATAGTTTTTGGGCCAATTCCTTTTATAGATTCTAATTTTTTCTCGTCTAGAGGACCCTGTTCGACTCTAAGTTTAATAATATTTTTTGCAATGCTCCTTTTTATTCCCAACATACTTTCAAGTTCATCTAGTGATGCTGAATTAATATTCAATTTGTCTTTCACAGGAGATTTCTCTAAATAACCCAGAATATCTCCGATTAATAGATATGTATGTAAAACTGCTTTGATTGATTCATATTTTGTAAGAGACGAATGGACTCCTTTTTGGGTTTTATTTAGTGTTAATTTGAGGTAGTTACCTATGAAATCCACATGGGTCTTTGCTAACTCCCTATCAGAATTACTTTCAATAGATTCATCCATAAAAACCCAAATACGGTTGATATATTGAGATTTTCCTAATGATCTACCATTTATTTTTTTATCAGTTGGAGGGTAAAGATTGTTCGCTAATTCTTCAATTAATCTTCTACAAGTAGTAAGAGCCTGTGACCATTCTTCAGGCTTATTAGTGTTAACTCGTTTAAATGCTAACATCAATCTTTCGGCCAATTCAGGATCTATATCCAATAGTTTATCATCTATTTCATTTTTTAATACATCAAAAGCCGTTTGGGGGATATCAGAAAAGGCAATTTGTTTATATAATTTGTTAGCTTTTTCATGAGCTTTTTTGCGAACATATGTAAGATTTTCTTGTAGACTAAATTTGTAATAAGTACCATCGTTTCCTTTTTTTGTTCTTACAAGGTCATTATATCTTTCTTCTACAAAACCTATATTTGAATATCCTCCTGTACTTTCATAAGATTTAACATTAAGTTCTTCATCAGTAAAATGCATTTCACGCTTTAAATTAAGTTTTTTAAGCTTTTTAACACTATTATTAAAATCTTCCAGTGTTTCCTTACTATGCTCACCACGTTCTTCTTTCTCTGTTTGCATTGCAAAAAGCGTTGATATCATTTTTTTCAATGGTTCAGTAAATTTTGGATTTCCAAGTTGAATCTCGCACCATATAAAAATGTCATTTTCATTTAAAATATCTGAAGCACGAGATAATTTTTGAATTCCCGTCAAAACACTACCTTTGTTTGATTCCAACTCATTTAATGCTTCTTTTAATATGTCTTTTGCTTCTTCAGTAGCTTTACTTGTCAAAAAATACCTCCCAAACAAAAAAACCATTATAATGGAAATTGTAGATTATTCTAATACCATTAATCTCCATCATTTTTACTTGAATCTTTAAAATAGAAATGTTTTCCAATCAAAAAATCTTTCAAAGAGTTAACTGACTCTTGATCTGTCAAATCAAGCCCATATAACTTTTTTTCATCAGGATAATAGTTTAAATGGATTTGTACTGCTTCTTGAATAAAAAATTTTAAGATATTTTCATATTCTGTTAAAGCCTCTTTTTCCCATTTTCCTAATTTTTCTGTTGGAACACTTTTTTCGATCCTTGTGGAAAACCAATACTCTCCTGCTCTTGATAAAAACTCAAAAGCCAATAAAAATATGACTAGAAAAATAAAAAAGTAGGGTGTAGTTTGATATCCTTGTAAAATAATATTACTTGCACTTAGGCCCCCAGCGGCAAGTACAACTAATATTTTAGACCAATAATTACCACTAGAAAATGGTGAGATATTTTGAAACATTTCCAGAAGTCGTTCTCTCCTTTGTTTAATATAATCTACTACTTTCCATTTTTCAGTAATACGATCTCTTTCTACTGAGAAAGCACGGTCAGTGGATAATACAGCCCCAATCATTGCCATGTTGTATTTTAGTTCAGTATCTGAGGCAGAATTTTTATATTCAAACAGTAAATCAATTGCTTTCTCACCTAATTTTCTATGACCTTCATTTTGAGATCTATGTGCAGGAATTGCTAAAATTAAAGGTATAGCTTCTGAAATTTCCAATTTCAAACAATCACCTGCCATATTGAGTTTCATACGTCATGTTTCCATCATTATCAATCTCAAAAACAATATTCCCTTTCCATCGTGTTGAAAAAACATTCTCACAATACTGCCGATATTTATTAGAAGCATCAGTACTTGGTTTTTTACCAACTGACACAACAGTGTATTCAGGATTCATTAATTTCACAGCAGGCTGATAATATCCACTATCTCTACCATGAGGGGAAGCTTTAAGAATTGTGACATCTTCTAATTCATCTGGATAAATATCTACTAAATGTTTCCAGGTTTTCTCCTCAGCATCACCACCAAGAACTATTTTATGGCCATTATTTTCAATAAGCAAAACATGGCTCATAATATTAGCCTTTTTTGTTTTATTTGCACTGTCTATTAAATCATCATTTGGAGCCAAAATTCTAATATTATCTTGATTCCAATAGTCTCTACAATCCCCTTCTTTAGGCCGAACGATGGTGGTAATTCCTTTTTTTCTTCTATTGAATCTCTTAATGATTTGTAAAGTTCCCAATCTACTACTTGAGATGAAGTTAATTTATTTAAATCTGGTTCAATATTGTTTTTTAATATCCAAACGTTCCAAACTGTTTTATCAGATAATAATGTATTCAGACCTGTCAAATGATCCATATGAGGATGTGTTGAAATAAATCTAAAAATATTGTCAAAAGATTGATCATCTAAATATTTTATTGGATCCTGGATATCAATATTATAACCTACATCTTTTAAAACAGCTTTTTGAGAATAAATTTCAAACAATGATTTAGATATAGATAATTCAGCGGTTAATTCATCTGCTGAACTTTTATCTATCTCAGAAGTTCTGTTTATGTCAACAATCGCAGTTCTTCCAGTATCAAGAAACTCAACAATACAACAATCCCCATGCCCCACATTTAAAAAATGAATTTTCAACATGTTATCACATGTCATTATTGTAATATTTTATTATATATACTTTCAACAATAATTATGATAAGAAACAAAATTCACGACATTAATAAACTTTTGACACATTTTTGTACTAAATGATGGGAAAACGTTTATTAAAAATACCAAATTCCAAGGGACCGATAACAGTTGCTTAAATTTAAGAAGTTATAATGTGTTTCATTAAAAGCAAATTAATATCTTATCCTAATCAAGACAAAATACTTAAATTTACCATATTAATAATATTTTTAGGTACTATAATGCCAAAAAAGAAAATTGATTTGGAATATTGGGAGGAATTACGTGCAAATATTGAAAAAGATACTTCCAATACTAAATCTGAAATTTCTAAGGATAGATTAAATGCTTATCTTTATGAAATATTTAGAAATTACGAAAAAATACCTTATACTGAAGTATCTAATCTATTTAAAAAAATATCAGAGTATGATAAATATAAAGATATTGAGAGTTTAGATGAACTTAGATTCCCTGAAATCTTAATAGAAGCTGATCCTAATTCAGTAGAAATTCAAGAAGAAAACAAAGACTTTTTATCAGTAGATACATCTAATTACATGCGAATTGTGGAAGATAATAAGTTTATAGTCTTTATGTGGGCTATGGATGCTCTGGATTTAGTTGGAATACTTGAGACTTATTCATTATTGGCAGAAGATGATATCTCGAAATCTGTTCTGAACCCCGCGGAAGCAAAAGATAAAGAAATGAGAGAACTTTACTTATTCGTAGCAATAAAAATTTCTAAAGATAATGCAAATGCTGGTAATTATCAAAAAGCAATTGAACCACTAAAGTATCTTTTAGATGGCATACATCATTATCATTGTTTTAGCGTTTTTTATACATTATTAATCTATTCTATGCTTATAATTTTTTTATTTTTAGTGTTAACTTCAATTTTAAACATTTTTTTAGAAGATATCTATTCATATGTCCCTATAGGGCTTGTGAATACATTATTTCTTACTTTGGTTGTGTTTTCAGCATTGATTATTCTTTTAAATGATAGAGTTCAACTGAGTAGATTTATTGAACATGGGGCATTTATATTTGGAAAAATTAATAAAATTCAATATTCAATTCTGAATTTTTTCTTAACATTTTCTCTATTAATATTTGCATTATTAATTTCTATTTTTATTTATCCTTTATTTTCATCTATTTTAACTATTTCATTTTCAATTAACTTTATTTTAGGTTATATTGTGCTTTTTGTAGGAGGAGTCGTAAGTCTTATTTTTCTATCGTTTATTTTAATTGAAATGCATTTCAATTCTGAAAAATTAAAGGAAAAACCATTGAGTTACCAATTAGGACTTGGACTTTATCATTATTTTAAAGGTAGACTGGATATACAAAAATATTTAGAATTAAAAAGCAAAAGTAATAAACTTAAATTTTTAGAACTTGCAATTAAAGATTTTAGTACAGCTACAGAAGTTTATGAAAAAAGTTTTTCAAATTTCGATAAATCTAATGAGTTAGGTTTATGCCCATATTGTTTAAATTTTTATTTATGCATTAACGACTATGAAAATTTAGTTAGAACCCCCGAAAAAAATAAAATTAAAGATTTTGAAGATAAAATTAAAAAAATAAATGTTATAATGGATGAAACTGGACAAGGCTCTGAAACAATAAGTAAACTTTTAAAGAAATTGTTAAAAGCTACAAAATCATTGGAAAATCTAAGGGCAAGAAGTAAAAAATTTCCAAATCTTGATAGTATTGATCGAGCCAGAATAAATAAAGAAATAAAAGAAAATTATAGAGAGATAGATAACATAATCAAAGAAATTGACGAAGTTATTTCAAATATTGAAGGAAAAAATCTGCCAATAATAATCAAAATTATGGAAGAAAAGAGTAAAGAATTGAAAGATCTAAATATTGGAATGAAGGATCATAAAGCGAAGGGTTTTGAAGTATTCTTTTCAAAACGTGTTAATGATATCATAGGAATTATATTTTTCTTATGTGGAGTTGCTCTATTAATAGTTGGTTCTTTTTATACGTTGATTTATTCGTATATTGGTATTTTATTAACTATTATAGGTTCTATCCTCATGTCTCTTCCTAAGATTAAGAAATGGATTTATTAAATTCTTGAATCTTTTATGATGATAATTAATCTATCTAATAAGTCGGATATAATATGGTTGAACATTAAAAATTAATAATTGAATTGAATGATAATATGACTAACAAAACCGACAAATTATGTATGCCCACAACTTCTTTAAGTGATTATTCTATTGTATTAATAGAATTGTTCGAAAAAAATGATTTTGAATCATTAATCGCTTCATTAAATAAATTATATGGGTCTTATTGTGAAAATCCTCATTTTAAAATTTATGATGATCCTAACAAAACATTTGAAAACGGTTTAGGGTTTATAGGCCTGCCAGATTTGGTCAAAGAATTTATTACTTCTGATAATAAGGTATATTACAATTTTGGTGAATATATTAAAAATGTAAAAGTTGATTTTGTTCATTTGACACCCTCAATTGCTATTCTGAAATTTCATATTTTCTTAAAGGATGATTTTTCCAAAAAAATTATTGAAATTTTAGATAAAAGAAATATGCAGTATTCTAAACCCCCTAACTCTGACAATAAAATGATGAAATGGATACTACATCATAGGACAGATATGTTAAAAACTACAGGAGCGTTAATGGAATTTAAAACTAGCGTTAATGAAGATATCCTTGAATTTTTAGAGGAGTTTAATGGATTTTTTTATAAAGTATACGAAAATGATTTTTCAATCTTTCCAACCATCGATATTTTTCATTTAGATTGGCCTGATGATACAGAGGAGTTAAATGAATGGATAATGGATAATTTTGCTTTTCTAGCCAGTATAAATGCATTAACCCCCCCACATGATTTTTTTAAACATGATGATGATCTTATTTGTAATAAAGAATTAAATTTGAATGAAAAATATCAAAATTCAATTATTATTTCAAAAAATCCAAAAAATGTTATTTACAATAATGAATTTGAATTATTAGGTTTGTATAGGTGGATTAATCTGAAATTAGATGAGTTTAAAGAGCTTAATTCTATAATTGAAGATACAGTGAAAAAATTAAATGAAACTAATCTTGGAACTATGTTAAAAAAATCAATTGTTATTTCAGAAAAATTTCTGCCAGTAGAAATGTTAGAATTAGAATTTAAATATGTTCGTGTTTCTTTAGAAGACTTTGATTCTGTGTGTTGGGAAAATGTAGGTTTTTTAAGTGATATATATGAAAATATTAAAGAAAAAATAGATGAGATTAAATTTATTAAAAAAACATCTAATGAAAAAATGGATTCAATATTAAATCTTAAAAATATCCAGTTCAATGAAAATGTGCAGAATAAAATGCTTTCTTTAACTAAAGAAAATCAGACAATTCAGGAACAAATGCTCTCTTTGACTGAATATAACAAAAAAATACAAATAATGGTAATGATTTTAAGCGCATGCGTTATCATTTTTACAATAATTCAAGTTTACTTATCATATCAAACTTTGATTAACAATAATCAAACATCTCTTGTTGCGATGATTATTAGTTGGATTTAAATGCAAATTTTTCATTCTACAAAAACTGGAAATAGTAAGTTTATTTTATGGAAAAAATTTACTTATTATGTTATAAAATTAAAATATTAAATATTAATCCAAATATTAATTTTTATAAGAAGATTAATAATGACAAAAATGCCAACAAAACAGGATTATGGGCATGTAAGCGGCTATTTATCAAAATTTGGTTAAATCAGAGGGAACCTGATTTCAATAGAAAAAAATATAGATATGATTACATTGTTCTAGTTTCTATACACTAATAAACAATAACACTTATTAAGTTGTTTAAGAAACCAAAAATATTAAACAAATCTTATTTCAACCAAATTAGAGGATTCCGATCAGTTTTTCTATTTTTTCACAGATCATCCTTTAGAAAATATTCATTTCTATCCGTTAAAATTAAGTTGAGGTCCTGATTATGCCTTCACACAGACCTGATATTAGATTTGATTTTAAAAATACGCCTGTGGAATTTGATGAAAAAAATCGTTTGGTTACTTTTGTTTCAGAACCAGACCCTGAAAGATATGAATACCAAGAAAAAGACGGGAAAAAAGGATATTATGATAAATTCGATAAGATTTTTATTCCTAAAGCTTTATTTGAACAAATCCATCTAAATCTTAAAGGTAAACAGATTTTTTATTCTCCTTCCAAAATAGATAATGCTAATAAATATCTCAATGATCGAATTGAAGCGACTTTTAATTTTTTTGAAGAGGGAGTAAATAATTTCAATTTTGATAATACAGATAGTTCTAAGGACTTTTTGGTAGATTTAGATAATGTCAAAATGAATTTTGTAATATTATCAATTGATTTGAAGGGTTCTACTAAAATGAGCCAGGAATTACCAATAGAGTTAAATGCTAAGATTATTTCCTTTTTTTTAAGTGAAATGACTTTATTAATTGATAAATTTAATGGGCATATCTTAAAATATACTGGTGATGGGTTATTGGCATATTTTCCTGAACCTAATGACATAGGTAAAGTTGATAATGCCATTAACTGTGCTTATCTTATGAGAAGTGTAGTCGATCACGTGATTAATCCTTTATTAGCTGAGCATGATTATCCTTTATTATACTTTAGAATAGGTTTAGATTATGGAAAAGCAATTGTGAAAAAAATAGGGTCTACTGGAATTAAATCCTTTGGCGACATTTTTGGAGATACAGTGAATATTGCAGTTAAGATTCAAGAGTTAGCTGAAGATAATCAAATATTAGTAGGAGCCTCAGTAGCACATATGGCACATACTTATTGGAGAAAAAGATTAACTAAATTTAAGCTTCCTAAGAATTGGAAATTTAAAGATAAGGTTAGAAAAAGACCTTATCTTGTTTATTATCTTAAAGATGATTTTTAGGTGACTATGATGAATGATAGTATAGAAAACATATGGAAAACTTTTAATTCAATAAATGATTGGGTTAAATTTTCTGATACTAAAGCTACTGTAGTTTTAGCAACAAATGGAGTAATTCTCAGTATTATATTTGCCAATGTTTCTAAATTTTTGTCTTTGCTAATATTATATCCAACATTAATCTTAATTTTAGCTTCAAGTTTATTGATAGGTGTTTTTCTATCATTAATTTCAATATTTTATTCGATACGTTGTTTAATCCCTAGAACTAATCTTAAAATTGTTGATAAAAAAAATTTATTGTATTATGGAGATATATGCAAATTTGACAGCCCAAAAAAATATTCTGAATCCGCTAACAATTTATTCATGAATGAGCCTAAGCTAAAAGAACAACTTTTTTCACAAATTTTTGCCAACTCTAAGATTGCAACGATCAAATATAAAAGAGTTAAACTTGCAATAATATTTTTAGGCTTGGCCATCTTTTTTTTGATTATACCCCCTATTTTAATTTTATCTGGAATGATCTAACTAATATATGGGAGTAATATTATGAAAACACGTTTAATAGTATATGATTATGAAAAGAGCTTTGAAAGAATTGATAATATCCTTGAATCTAGTGAAAACTCTTTTGAAGAATTAGATTCAATACCATCACGTGATAAACTCACTTTTACCAATGGATTTTATGTTTACTGTTCTGCACTTTTTGTTGATATTCGTGATTCGTCGTCATTACCATCCAAACATAATCGTCCAAAATTAGCAAAGCTTTATCGCTCTTATATTTCTGAAGTGGTTGCCATAATGAATGGAAACATATTTTGCTCAGAAGTTAATGTTGTTGGAGATGGAATATTAGGTATTTTTAATACAACTACAAGATTAAGTATTGATAATGTTTTTGGTACATCTGCAGAAATATCCTCGTTAATTGATGTACTTAATTGCAAATTTAGAAAAAAATCCATATCTGAAATTGTAGTGGGTATGGGGATGTCATATGGGCGTGCTTTGATGATTAAGGCAGGTTATAAGGGTAGTGAAATAAATGATGTAATATGGATGGGTGATGTTGTTAATTATGCATATAAACTCGCTAGCTATGGTAATAGGACTTATTTAGATGGTGAAACTATGGTTTCAGAGTTTTTTTATGATAATTTAAATGATGATAATAAAAATCTTCTTAGTCTGAATCATAATCGAAGTTGTTATCATGGAAATATTATTAATATTGAAATGAATGAATGGTATAATGAAAATTGTAAGTAATATAGAGTAATTTGGGATTTTTTGAAAAGATTTTAGGTTTAATGAGTATCAAGTCTTTATATGTAAAAATAGTTCTTTAAATTAGTTTATTAAATCATTTTAGGGGCTTTTAATTGTTTTTTAAGAAGTTTCTGTTGTTCTTGGGGCTGGAAACTTTTCCCCCACTATCCTGCAAGGCAAGGTGTAAAACACCAGTGCTGTTATCATAAACTTTTACAGTTGTATCTCGACTGGATAAGTACTAATACCATTTTAATCGTATGTGTGGTTAATTCTGTTGCAGGTTGACCTGATTGTCATTTAATTGAGTTGTGGTCTGGTGCAGATGAGTATTATTGGGGTGGTTCTTCTTGAATTTAAGGCAAAATAAAACGGTGTGGAGAGCCGCCTGGAGTCTTTGTCATCGTTATTGCTATTGTAACTTCTCGTATGGCTCGTTGAGTTCGTTGTCGTTCTTGGGTGTTATAATATGAATAGAGGAGCCTATCGAGGGACCCATTCACCAGTAAAAATGTGGTGCACGGCAGATGCCTAACAAAAAACAAATTATTGGGGCTTTACAATTTTCCTACCTTAATGCCGGTGGACCTTGGCGCGCTGGCCCTTCGGGCCTTGGCGCGGTGGTCGGGGGCGGTGGGGTAGAAAAATCGCTGCCGGTTGAATCTGTTTTATGATGGCCTGGCCAGCCTTGATTTTCCTGGCGAAGCTTACCCACGAGCGCTATCCAGATTTATTTAAGTAAAAAAAGAGCTGTAATCAGGACTCCGTACGGCAGATTTTCGTTTTGAATTGTGTCTTTCTTTGCCTTGCAATTTTCCTACCTTGGGGCCGGGTTGACCTTAGCGCGCTGGCCTAGCGGCCTTGGTGCGGTGGTGTATCTGCCGGATGAGTTAGGAAAATTGCTGCCCAAGCAGACTACGTCGTTATACTGATGTATATAACGAAACGGGTGATGGTTTGGCATCTGAAAAATCGACCCGGCGGTATGGGAGCTTACTACCCTTGATTCACGACCTATGCACCTTTAGCGCGCTGGCCTAGCGGCCTTGGCGCGGTGGTGTGGGTCAGTCCCATGGTAGATAAACTCCAGACGCCTGGGGCACGATTTTTCATGATGCTTAGTCCGGTCGTATCGTTATATTACACAGTATACGAAGTATACCCAATCATCAATTTTCAGAAATAGTTACCATCCACATAATGTCGGTTAGGTTATCCAATATATTGAATTAATTCAATGAATCAGAATTAAGTTCCAATCTTTGCGGCGTCGTTCAAACTTTTGAGAAGTTTAATGACAGAATAAGCCGCTAAAATGCTTGTTTTTGGGTTGGTTGTGCAATTTCTGTTTTTGGTGGTGGTTTTAAACTCACCAAAATCGCCAGTTACACGAACCTCATGGATATTATGTTCAACTGTGGGGTCGGCTATGATCTTCACATGTGCCTCTTTACCACAAGCAATACTTAAAACCCCAGCCACATTCATATTCATAGGGAACTTACGCACAGCAGCACTAGCCTTACCCTCATACAATATTGTTTCTTTATTTACCGAAATTCCCAGTGATTCCGGTGATTTCCGGGTAACCAGACTCACTTTGCTGATTTCGCCCATTGAAGCTGCTTTAAGACCATCTAAACCAACAATAGCACCTGAAGGGGTGTATATCCTGGAATTAGTTATTAAAGCTATTTCTTCCAGCCGATTTTTAAGTTCCGAATCCAATAGGGTGCCCACACTCATAACAACAATATCTTTACCTTCTTCAAGGATTTTAGGAGCAAGTTCTACCACTGCCTGAGGAGATGCTGCTTCAACTACCAAATCCACCTGATCCAACATGTCTTCTACACTGGATGTGGCAGTTCCCCCTACTTTAGATGCCATACTTTCTGCTTTCTTCAAGTCCTGATCATAAAAGCATCTTAGATCAACATCCAAGTCTTCTTTTAAAGCAAAATCTGTTATAATGTTTGTTATAGCCCCGCACCCTAAGATCCCTACCTTCATATTACCATTTACATCATGAATAACAGAGTTGTTAGAATTAGATATATCATTATGATTAGATCTTCCATGTACGTCTTCTTCTGTTTCTAATAGATTTTTTATATATTCCTGCAATTCAATTTCATTCATTTCAATACAACCCAGGGAGAACTGATTTTCGCGAAATCTCCTCATTCATTTCAACTATGCTTCTTGTGTTGTTTAACACATTTTTGAGGTATAGTTAGGGCATCAAGAGGTGAGGAGCGAAAAATGAGAGATGCCCTACACTATTTAACACACATCCTATTTTAAGGGATTCAATCTAAATTTTATTTGCCCAGACCAGTGATTCTTATTCCTCCAAATTGGGTTTTGTTCCTTATGTTTAAACCAATTAGAAGTGGGGTTATTTTTTCAATGATCTTTGCTCTTTCCAGTGGTCCACAATCGATGACATTGACTCCAGGAATTTTTTCAATTAATTCGGTAGCAACAGCTTTTGAATCAACATCGTCACCAGAGATAAGGCAGTCACAGTCAATTGGTTCTTTAAAGTTCATTAAGGCTGCAGAACTGATGTTGTTAAAGGCACATACTACGTAGGTGTCTTTTAAGATTTTGGCTGATCTTTCGGCTGCTGCCCCGTCCCAGAGGTCCAGGTAGGTTATGGGTGAACCACCTATAGCGGATTCTAGGGGTCCGGTAGCGTCTAATAATATTTTACCTTTTGATCCTTCTTTAATGGAGAGTAGTGTGGATTTTTGAGCGGCTAAAGGTACGGTTAAAACCAGCAGTTCAGCTTCTTTGGCAGCATCAGCATTTTCAGCAGCTTTAACATTATTTACATCGCCCAAAAGATCTTTCAATTTGTCAACAGCTGCTTTAGCTTTTTTCATGGTTCTTGAACCTATTATAACATCTTCTCCAGCCTGCACAAAACGTACGGCTATTCCCAGTCCTTGTCCACCTGTTCCACCAATAATTGCAACTTTCATCTATTAAAACCTCCTTAATGTAATTTTGTTAAGAAATAACAGTTAAATAAAAAAGGGTGTAATTATATCCTACTCATTACACTACTGTAAGTCCCCCATCAATCAGCAACATCGTGCCAGTGCAGTATGATGCATCATCACTTGCAAGGAACAGCACACCTTGTGAGATTTCCCTAGGTTTAGCTAGTCTTTGCATAGGAATAGTAGAAATCACTTCTTCAACAGATCCATCGTCGGGAATTATTTCTGTCTGGGTCATCCCCGGGAGAACTGCATTGAATCTAATTCCCTGGGTTGCATATTCTGCTGCTAGAGCCTTTGTCATCTGTTTTACCGCACCTTTTGCTGCATGGTATCCGGAAAACAGTGGAGTTCCAATTTCTGCTGCAACTGAAGCCATACTTATTATGGAACCTTTACCATTTTTCAGCATGTGAGGGATTACTATTTTATTTAAGACAAAATGGCTTTTAATATCCACATCAAACAAGTAATCAAGATCCCTCTCCATGTCCATTTCATGACAATAACATGGTTTTTGAGTAATGCCTGCGTTGTTGAATAAAATATCGATTTGTCCATAGGTATCCAGTGTTGTTTGCACAAGATTTTTGAGATCTTCTTCATCAGTAACATCGGTTCGGACAAATTTGGCGTCAAATCCTTTTTTCTTTAGATCTTCTTCAAATTGTTTACCCATTTCTTCACGTCTTGCCCCAAAAACAACTTTTGCTCCTTCTTCTGCAAATAATTCAGTAGTTGCCCTCCCGATTCCTGATGTTGCACCAGTTATGATGGCAACTTTTCCATCCAATTTTTCACAACTCATTTTTTTACCTTCTACTCCTTTTCCCCTTTCAACAAACCTAACATTATTATAATATTAGTATTAAGCAGAATGTTGCTGCTTCGAACTTATATAATATAAATAACTATGTTAGATCCCTCTATTTTTTCTTTAGAATTATTTCCAAGGGTATTCATTAATATGGATTAATAATTTATAAACAAGTAAGTTAATTATTCAGTACAATGACCTAAAAAAAGATCAAAGGCCTAAAAAAAGAACAGAGACCTGAATTCGTATGTTGCATAAGTTAGTGGTTATCAGTTAACCACATAAAAATTAGAATTTTAAAAAAATAAAATGCAGATTTTATAATAAAACCTCAAAAAAGGAAAAATAGAAGAATATCTATCACACGGCGGTAAGTCCTCCATCAATCACCAGCATCGTGCCGGTGCAGTATGATGCATCATCACTTGCAAGGAATAACACTCCTTGTGCGATTTCATCAACTGTGCCGAGTCTTTTCATAGGAATAGTTGAAATTATTTCTTTAATGGCATCGCCTTCAGGAAGTAGATCAGTCTGGACCGTCCCTGGGAAAACAGAATTGAATCTAATTCCCTGGGTTGCATATTCTGCTGCTAAAGATTTTGTCATCTGTTTTATCCCACCTTTTACCGCAGCATATGTAGAACACATTGGAACTCCAATTTCTGCTGCAACTGAAGCCGTGTTTACTACGGAACCTTTACCGTTTTTAAGCATATGGGGGATTACTAGTTTAGTTAAGACAAAATAACTTCTAAGATTCACATCAAACAAAAAATCGTAATCCTTTTCCATGTCCATCTCATGACAGGGAATTGGTGGGCGTGAAATACCTGCATTGTTATATAAAATATCGATTTGTCCATAGGTATCCAATGTTGTTTGCACAAGATTTTTGAGATCTTCTTCCTTAGCAACATCGGTTCGGACAAATTTGGCGTCAAATCCTTTTTTCTTTAGATCTTCTTCAAATTGTTTACCCATTTCTTCACGTCTTGCCCCAAAAACAACTTTTGCTCCTTCTTCTGCAAATAATTCCGTAGTTGCCCTCCCGATTCCTGATGTTGCACCAGTTATGATGGCAACTTTTCCATCCAATTTTTCACAACTCATTTTTTTACCTTCTACTCCTTTTCCCCTTTCAACAAATCTAACATTATTTAAATAGTATATTAAGCAGAATGTTGCTGCTTCTAACTCATATAATATAAATAACTATGTTAAATGTCTCTATTTTTTCTTTAGAATTATTTCCAAGGGTATTCATTAATATGGATTAATAATTTATAAACAAATAAGTTGATTATTCAGTACAAGTCCCTAAAATTACAACAAAGGACTAAAATTACAACAAATCCCTAAAATTACAACAAATGACTAAAAATAGTACAAATCCCTAAAAATAGTACAAAGGACTAAAAATAGAACAAAGGACTAAAATCTCATACTACATAATTACATATGATATTGATTTCAATGGTTATTTAATAATAATGAGCGAATAATCATTAATAACACTTATATTCCATATGGTGTGCAAAGATTTATGTAGTTGATTGTGTAAACCAAATCGTGTATAAAGGATGCATGAAGGGTCGAAACTTAACTTGTGAGTTGTTTATTCCGAAATATGAATGGTTTCAAATGTTCTCAGAGCATAAGGTGGTCTGATGATGTTTATTGTCCTGTTTATAAGTCCTTTGGGGAGTATAACAGGAATTACCATTGGGTGAAATGTTCTATGTAACAAAATATTATCAAAAGGGATATCATGGAAGATTTGCAGTATGAGTATGACATGTCTGCTTTAGTATTAGGACAAAATTTAATTAGTGGTAAATGGACAATTTTTATTTTGTGGTCTTTAAGTAAAGGTAAAAAACGATTTAAGGAGTTACATAACTTTTTAAGGCATACTTCAAGAAGCATGCTCACCAAACAACTTCAAGAGTTGGAACATAATGGGTTAATACAAAGAGATGTATATGGCGAAGTCCCTGTTAGAGTAGAATATTCCTTAACAGAAATTGGCGAAAAATTAATCCCTGTTTTATACGCTTTAAGTGATTGGTCAAAGGAATATGTTACCTATTTCAAAGAAGATGGAATGTCTGATGTTGATTTCCTTAGAGAAGCATTCATAAAGGATAAATACAAATATTATAAGGATTATCCCAGCGTATAAATGGTTTATTATAAGAACAATATTCTTTCAGCAGGGGGTTATCTAAGCTTACATTAAGACTTGTTTGGAAAAACAAGAATTAAGATCACAATAGCTTCTTTTTACTTATTCTAAATCTATGTTCAATGAAAAGGTTTTCATAATTTGAAGACCCCTGCTTTAAAAAAACTGTATCTGTCCGATATGTCCGTTATATGTCCGTTATATGGCACATGTTCCATATCATGAAAGTTCATATCTTCTTCCTTTTTTCTCTCCAATAGCTATAATGAGTTTTTTATCCACTAAATCAGCCAAATAGCGTCTGAGGGTTCTTTCATTTATTCCAGGGGAGATACGTGCAAAATCTGACATGGCTAAAGAGCCATGTTCTTTCATATAAAACACTGCCTGTATCTGGCTACGATTAAGGCCCAGTGTTTCTAAATATTCTCTATCATACACATTTTTCATCATGTATACAGAAAAACCGGCAAATTCTTCTTGAAAATCAGGTTCAGGGAGACCTGCGTCTTTTAAAGATTTCATCATCTGACGTATACCTGATCCATGAACTTCAACCAGCCCTGCCTTGAAAAACACCTCGGCAATTAATGGATTTCGGGTAGAAGATGGATGGGGATCCTGGAGTTTTTCAATGGTCATCCCACCAAACAGTTCTCCAGGGTTAAAAAACCAGATCTTGTCATCAAAAATCTTGATCTGGGTCTGAATCCCGTACTTGAAATAATCCCGGTGAACTATGGAATTTATAAGAGCTTCACGTATGGCTTCAAGAGGATAATCCCAAATCTCATCACGAGTTAATTTACCTTTTATCTCAAATTTCACGTTCAAAGAATTTTTAATGGCTTCTTCAGCTTCTTCTACTTGATGGAATAAATTACCGGTAATTCGTCTGTCGGAAACACTGATATCATTGGTGAATTTTAGCACCCTAACCAGTGCATTGGTGAAATATTTCTGCGGATCCTTACCGAAAAGAATTACAGCGGCATTGGTGAGTTTACCCTTAACCAGAAGGTTCATCTTACCTAATATTTCAGGCACGTCCTCGGTTTCATCGGCAATCAGCCTGCCTTTACCCACAGCTTTTCTAATGAATCTGCGAACAGATTCCTCATCAATCTCATCCATGTTGTAATCATTGGTCAGACCATCCCAGTTACTTCCCCTTGAAAAGAAATCTCCTAATTCATCCTTTGATATTCTGGTGGTAGTGCTCCCCACCCTCTTATAATATTTTCCATGGTAAGAGATGGGATTGGGACTTTTAGCAACTTCTATCCTCAAAATAGTCTTTCCTTCCCAATTGAAACCGGAAACCGAAGGTTGAATTCCCATTTTATCAGTTATTTTACTGGTGATTATCTGGATTAAATCTTCACCACATCCAAAACCAACAACATCCCCGCTATCAGATACACCACAAAACAAACTACCTCCATCAGTGTTGGAAAATGCAGATACTGTTTTAAATCCCTTTTCTTCCATAGATTGCATAAATTCTACTGTGGTTCCTTCACCTTCTTCTAGAACTCTGGAAAAATTCATCTTAAATCTCCAATTACTTAATAATCCAATTTCGGCTACTTTATTTATTTTGTTTACAATTTCAAGCTACATTTTTTATTTTTTTAACAATTCTGGGCTATTTATTATATTCTTTTAAGATTAATATACCTCTCTTTTTGGTAATCATCCACATAACATTAAGAGAGAAAAGCTGCACATCAAATTTAAATGTTATGGGATGTACCTATTATTAGGTGAATAATGTGCGATGTCCAAAATGTGGGGTTGAATATCCAGAAAATGGTGACCGATGCATAAATTGTGGTAATCCCATAAATGAAAACTCAAAAAATGACATTCAGGAAAATAATGTAAATAATGAGCCTGAAATCAAAAAATCATACATGTCCGCAAAACTACTGGGACTTATTGGAATAATATTCTTTCCCCCATTAGCAGTGGTCTCTGGCCTCTACCTGGTAACTAGGAAGGAAAAAAATGCAAAGTACTGGGGAATCGCCTTTTTGATAATTGGGCTGGTTCTATGGATCGGTGGCATGATAATGATCTACACCATGGGATATGATAAGTTCATGGCAACCTACAACTTAACCAACTACTCTGCTGATTTAACTAATTATGGGTTTAAATTTTAATACCTCCCTTTCAAGTTGTTTTTAGGCAACACAACATAGTGGCTCAACAGTTTTTATTAACAAATTAATTGTGTCACCATCATTTGATAGGGAATCTACCTAAAAAAGTAAGAGAATAGTTATATTAAATTGTATTTGACAAACTATAAACAAGTTCAAAATATGATTAACCAAGTTTAAAACGTTATCACATGACATATGGCTAAATTGGAGTAATTAAAATGGATAAAATTGTACTAGGTCTCCCAAAAGGGAGTTTAAACAATGTAAACCGAGGGAATACTTACCAATTATTCGTTGACGCAGGGTACGAGGTTCGAGGATACGAACCTGGTAAAGAAGAAAATGAAATAACCATACTAAATGACCCTGAAATAAAAGGATTCCTCACCAGACCACAGAGTGCCCCAGTGGAACTCAACAGACAAATACTGGATCTGGCAATAATAGGAGAAGACTGGGTGAGGGAAGAATCCGTGAATTTAGATGAAGAATTAATCCAAAAGGTAGGCGACCTTGATTATGGCCAGACCAGGCTCATTGTAGCCGTACCCAACGATGACCCTTATGAATCATTAACCGAGTTCTTCAGACTAAACAAAGACAGAAACAACCCCATACTATGCTTCACAGAATACCCTAACCTGACCCGCCAGTTTTTCATGGAAAATGAAGGTTATCAGGAAATTTTCGGTGATAAAAAACCCCTGGTTCAGGTTCGAGGTCTCTGGGATGGGGACAATGAAATGGTTCAGGTTATCAATTCAGATGGTGCTACAGAGGTGTACATAGCCAAAGGAGCAGATCTGGTGGTTGACAACACCCAAACTGGAAGCAGCCTTAAAAAAGCAGGATTGAAAATCCTGGAAACCATAATGGAATCCAGTGCAGGGTTATATGCCGGGCCCAGTTGCACACCAGAAAAGGCAGAAAAAGCAAAAATAATATTCGAACAATTATTCGGAGCCATCGAAGCCAGAAAATACTTTGATGTTAAGTTCAACATAGCCAACCACCGCATGGATGAAGTTAAAGACTTCTTACACTCCAATGAGTACTGTTCTGATGAGCCCACCACAGTAAAGGGAAACACATTCTCCCAGGTTAATGTTCTCATTCCAAAAAATAAATTTCCAGAAATGTTAAAAGGAATCAAAAGCTTCGGAGCTTCAGCAATTGTCCGAGAAAATGTTAAACAGTATGTGAAATAAGGTCATAATAATTTTTCAAGGGAGTTCTTGATATAAAAATTGGTAAATTATGTAAAGATGGTGTTTTCCATGGAACAATTCTTAATCACACCTGCAATGGGTAAAAGATTAATAGCCAAGGCCTTAGCCAATTATGAGCCTGTTAAAGAAATCTTTAAATCAGGGACCCTTGTCATTATTGCAGGAACAACCAATGGTTATGTGGCTGAGGAGATCCTATCACATCTGGGTCAAGTAGAAGGATTTTCTAGGAAAAGATTCTTCCGGGGTGTTGTACTCCCACCATCACAACCACGAACCGAAGATGGACGCCTACCTGATGAAACTGGGTTTCCTGGGGACGTGGTCATAGTTAATGGCAAATGGAAGAAAGGTTTAACTATATTTGACGTGGTTGATGATCTCAAAGAGGGAGACATCATTTTTAAAGGTGCCAATGCCCTTGATGTTAATAAAAGAAAGGCAGCTATTTACATTGGCCATCCGCAAGGTGGAACCATTCTGGCATCACTTGAAGCAGTTGTCGGTCGGCGAACCCGCCTTATCCTGCCGGTGGGTCTGGAAAAAAGAGTTAACACGGATTTGGATGAACTGGCACTGAAAATAAATTCTCCCGGTGCACAGGGCCCTCGCCTACTACCGGTTTTGGGCGAAGTTTTTACAGAAATCGAAGCTATTTCCAGTTTAACTGGTGTTACTGTCCAGATGGTAGCTGCAGGTGGAGTTGCCGGGGCAGAAGGTTCCATATGGCTCCTTGTTAATGGTAAACCCCAAGAAATTGAAGATGCACACAAACTAATAACATCAGTTTCAGAAGAACCGGAATTTTCAATATAATCCATTTAATCCATATAAAAAAGATCAAAAGCAAAAAAAACTGTTTAATATTTATCAGCTAACAGTTCTATCTCTTTTTTCGGATCTAACTTTTCAATCAATGACAATTCTTCTTCTTTAACTGCAATATATGCCTGGGAAAGTTCAATTCCCAAAGCATCCATGAGAACCTCATCTTCTTTTAAATTGTTAAGAGCTTCTTCTAGGGTGGTAGGAAGTGGTTTTATTGCAATTTTATCCCTTTCTGCTGGTGTTAAAGTGGCAGGATCATTCATGACAGGTTCAGGCAATTCCATCATTTTTTTGATACCATCTAACCCTGCTGCAATAACAGCACCAAGTGCCAGGTAGGGATTGGATGATGCATCAACTGTTTTAAATTCAAAATGCTTAATTGCACTATCCTCTTCTCGGATAACTCTTATAGCAGCCTCACGATTATTTAAACCCCATGAATTAAAGGCCCCAACCCACTTTTGGGGTTGTATCCTCCGATAAGATCTGGGTATGGGTGTGGTAATGGCCATCAATGAAGGCAAATGATTTAAAATTCCGGCAATGAACTGTTGAGCCGTTCCTGAAAGACTGTAATCATTTTCAGAATCCTGTAAAACGTTTTTACCATTTTTCCAAAGACTTAAATGAATATGACATCCACTTCCCGCAGTATCTGGAAATATCTTAGGTAAAAAAGATGCCTGCAATTCGTGTTTATGTGCAACTGCCCTAACTGTTTCTCTAAATATAATCTGGTTATCAGCAGCTTTTAATGCATCCGCATAGTTCACGGTTATTTCATGCTGACCCGGACCAGACTCAGGATAGTACTGTTCAACACCCACATCCTGGGAAATTAATGATTTTACCATATCCCCAATCACCTCATAATTAATGTCCATGGAATAGGTTGAGGCAAATGGTGTTGAATCTGAGGAGATGTAAGGATTAAACTCCCCATCCTTTTTCAAAAGGTAAAATTCATTTTCAAAGGCAGCTTTAACTTCCAAACCCTCCTCAAGAGTATCAGAAATCATTTTTTTCAGGAATCCACGCGGACAATTCTCCCAAACCTTTCCATTTTTAGTCATATCTCCCATAACCCTGGCATGGCCCGGTGCATAGGGTATAATGGTTAAAGTGGACATGTCCCCTTTTAATGTTATTTCTCCCACAGGATCCAGCCCGGATCCTGCAACCACACCATCGTATACACCTGGAACCCCCTGCTGGCCGCGGGAGATACCTACTGAAACATTGTTATCTTTTATAGCATCAACATGAACTGCCTTAGCTCGGATGATATTAGCGTTATCACACCATAATACGCGTATGAACTGGGTTTTAGAGTTATCCATGTTTTTTATTTCATTCATGAGGTCACCTTTGATTAGATTATTATTTATCATCATATATTAAATTTTTAGATAATGAAAAACATGCCTAAAAATAATATGTCATTCAAATATGGTTTTTAAATCATTTTTTTAAAATAATTTTCATATGGAGAAATATTTTCTCATCTAAATATTTTTCCATCTATTTAGTGAAAAAATTCCAACATAATAATATCTCCTAAAAAATGAGTTAAAAAACCCCAAAAAAATGAAATGGGGGATAATTCTCAACTACGTTTAGGTAGTATCAGTCCGGCAAATACCATAAATACTGCCAATAATAAGGCCGCAAACGGCATTCCTGTTTTTTGCATACCAACGGTTTTTTGGACGTTCTGAGCGTTAACACTTGTTTTACTAGAATTCTGGGGGATAATAGTCACGTTACTGGTGTGAGGATACAGTTCAGGGTCCCATGTCAGTGATGTAAGGGTAGCTTTGTTTTCAATGGCGCCTGAACTTTCCACAGTGAATCTTAAAACCAGATGAGCTACGGTATCAGCTGGTAAATTTGGAATATTCCACACTCCATTGTCATAGTTTCCATAGTCCACAGAATCCACACCCACAAATTTCAGACCAGTCAGAGGCAGTACTTCAGTTACTTTCACAGATGTAGCTGCATTGGGGCCATGATTCTGCACAATCAAGGTATACAGAATTGTGTCATGAACTTTAGGACGATTATTGTTCACGGATTTGGTTAACTCTAAAGCAGCAGCATCGGGTGTGTTGAGTGTTAAGTTGGTTGTGTTGAAAGTTTGATAGTCGGGGGTTGTTTGTGCGGTTACGTTTGCCCAGTTGGTGATGGTTCCGGTGGTGGTTATGTTGACTGTGATGTTGAGGTTAGCGTCTGTTCCTCCATTGGTTAGGGTTCCTATGTTCCATATGCCTGTTGTTGGGTTGTATGTGGTGGTTCCGGATGCTGTGTGTGTAATGTAGGTTAATCCGGATGGTAGTATGTCTGTGACTTGTACTCCTTCTGCATTGGAGGGTCCGTTGTTGTGTGCGGTTATGAGGAAGGTTACCAGATCCCAATAATTGGGTGTTGTCGTAGTTGCGGTTTTGGTCAGGGTCACATGTGCAGCGTCAGGAACTGTTATCTGTGCGGTGGCACTGGCTAGTGGTCCGGGGTGGTAGATGTCTTGTTCAGTTACGTTGGCTGTATTGTTGATGAGTCCGGTTTGAGTGACTGTACCAATAATACCTATCCATACTTTTCTACCTTGACCAAACCCGATATACTGCTGTGAGAATGGAGTGTTGTAATGGTGCCATGTTGTGGTGTCCGGACTGAAGCCTACCCAATATTCATTTCCTATGGTAAATCCAGACGGATTGTCTTTTACACATATAGTGGTTGCGTTGGGTCCTTTGTTTTCGCATGTGACTATGGCGTAGATTGTGTCTAGGTAGTTTGCTGTGGTGATGGCTGGTCCGTCGAGAGTGGCTCTGAATTCTTTGGTCATTTCAATTACTGCTGCATCGGGTACATTTATTTGTGCGGTGGCACTGGCTAGTGGTCCGGGGTGGTAGGTGTCTTGTTTGGTTACGTTGGCTGTGTTGTTGATGAGTCCAGTCTGATTGACAGTGCCAATTAAGCCTATCCATATTTTGTCTCCAGGACTAATGAAGGTATATGCATTGGTGAATTTAGAGTTGACATGGAACCAGGTTGTGGTATCAGGATTGTAACCTATCCAGTATTCATCTCCAAGGTTGAATCCAGATGGAGTGTCAATTACCTGTACAGTAGTGGCATCAGGTCCTTTGTTTTCATAGGTAAATATGGTGTAGATCGTGTCTAGGTAGTTTGCTGTGGTGATGGCTGGTCCGTCGAGAGTGGCTCTGAATTCTTTGGTCATTTCAATTACAGCTGCTTCAGGTGTGTTGAGTGTTAAGTTGGTTGTGTTGAAAGTTTGATAGTCGGGGGTTGTTTGTGCGGTTACGTTTGCCCAGTTGGTGATGGTTCCGGTGGTGGTTATGTTGACTGTGATGTTGAGGTTAGCGTCTGTTCCTCCATTGGTTAGGGTTCCTATGTTCCATATGCCTGTTGTTGGGTTGTAAATGGTGGTTCCGGATGATGTACTGTCAACGTAGGTTATTCCGGCTGGTAATATGTCTGTGACTTGTACTCCTTCTGCATCGTTGGGTCCGTTGTTGTGTGCGGTTATGAGGAAGGTTACCAGATCCCAATAATTGGGTGTTGTCGTAGTTGCGGTTTTGGTCAGGGTCACATGTGCAGTTGCCGATGCGATCACAATATCACAAGGAGTCTGTGCAGTATTTGAAGTAGTATGTACATTAGCTGAATCCAGAGTTGCATTAAGATGGGATGTTCCCGCACTGTTTGCAGTGAAAATTGTGGATGCGTTCCCATTTAAAGTATATGCTGGGTTCATGTTAAGTGTTCCCAGTGGAGAGCCCGTGAAGATGAAGTTTATTTGGATTCCATCCTTAACATGGCCTAAAGATGAAATATCGCTATAGCTTGTTCCGTTGAAGTTATGGTTAAGATCTGCGGTAATTGTGGAGGTCTGGCCATTATTTATTGAATAAGGATCTGCAGTGATGCCCAACACTAACCAGTTTGTGTAGATAACGATTCCCTCTACTCCACTTGGACCAGTATTAGTTCCCCACCAATTATTATTTGCATATAGTATGGTTGATGGGTTCCAATCTATCTGAAGTATATGATTTCCTACTATCTGATTCAGATAAAGATTATTGTTTTCGTCAGGTGCAGTTGTGGAAGTAATTCCTCCTCCGTTAGAAGCGTCATTTAAATTGTTATTTTTGATGATGTTGCTGTAAATATTGTTATATTTTGAATTAGATACCAGACGGATTCCGTGATTATAATTATCAGATATGTTGTTGTCATATATCTGGTTATAACTTGACCATATCCACATTCCCGCCCAGTTGTTTAGCATGGTGTTATGAAGAATAATACAATTGTTAGCATCTGTACCTAAATAAACACCTGCACTTGAAGATTGTGTGGCACCGGATAGGATAAAACCTTGAATGGTAGAACCACTACCTCCTGAGTAAATATGGAAACAGGAACCCGTGCTGCCAGCATTGATGGTTACTGATCCATTGGCTTTAATAGTGAGATTCTTGGTAACATTAACATTCTCGTTATAAGTACCAGTGTTAACTGTGATATTATCACCATCACTTGCACCATCAACCACATCTTGAATATTATCCCCAGGATTAACTGTATGGTTCGTTGCAGAAACTGTATTACATGTTAGAATAGCAAGCATCAAAAAACCAAGAAAAATTATTAGTTTTCGAATTTTTTTCACCCCCTTTATGCCTGATAAATTTTTAGTCGTCGGACCTGTTTTGTTGTTAGTAACTAATAAATCTATCTAAAAACAAATTAAAGATGAAAAAACCAAATCAACCGTTGGAAAAAATTTATTCATCAGTATTTTAAATTGATCTGTTAATAATTAAATGACCTGTAAGAGAAAAAAAAGGGAATCTTTTAGCCGCCAATCTCCTTAATAATAGCTTGATGCATCCTGCGGATGAACTCAATCCGTTCTTCATACTTCAACACATCAAGATAACCCTGGGAAACAAGGTTAAATGCGAATGGGGATGGAATTTTAGTGTCAATACGTTTAATATCCATTTTACCAGTTTCAAGTAATTTTAGAACTTTTTTAGCATTTTTAACATCCATGAAGTCTTCCATTACCTCTCTGCGGGCTTCCTTGAGGATGGAGAAGTTAGGATCCAGTTCCTTGACGAATTTTAGCAGAATCTTACCCTTAACTTGCTGACGGCCCACAGATTTTTCCTGGCCTTTATAACGCCTTAAAATCATGAGGGATCGTCCAGCACAGTGCCTGAAACGTCCGGCAAGTGTTTCTGTCCGGTCAATGGCTTCTTTAAGATATTCTTCCAGGTTTTCGGTTGTAAGCTCCTGGAATGCTTCCAAACCTCCTATTTTGCCCTCACTGGATAGGTAAAATCCATTATCAGATATGGAGATCATCACATCGTGTCGGTATCTTCTGGCTATTACATAGGCCACGGCACGGCTAAGGGCATCGTTAACTCTCCGACCGAATAGTGTATGGAAAACCACGAATTTACGCCCTCCAAATCCAGTGTAATATTCCACCAGGAGAGTTTTAAGGTTAGGAACAACGGCATACAGATATTGTTCCCGGAAGTACTGGTAAATGGAGTGAGCAGCATTAAAGTCCAAATAAAGGTAATCATGGATAAATTCAATGATTTCCTCCTTACTTCTACCCTTTTTAAACTCCCATTCAAGGATACCACGGAATTTTTGGATTTCCATGGCCAGATCAAAGGATAGGGGGAGCTGTTCAGAGAACCAGGAAGGAATGGTAGGGGGTCCTGAAGCAGGACTTACATTAACACTCATCCCCCTTGCATAGTTGAACCGATAAATACGGCCACCCAGGACGAAACTGTCTCCTTTACGGAGTTTCTCCATGAAGTCCTCTTCAATACGGCCAACAATTTCTCCTCCACATTTCACCACTGCAGCACTACGGTCAGGAATGGTTCCAATATTCGTTGAGTAAAGCATACGTGCCAGTTTTCCCCTTTTACCCATCCGGTTTTCATCCCAATCAACCCAGATCTTGGCATAAACATAACGGTCTTCCAGACGGGTGTATTCACCTGCAAGATAACTTAGAACACTCTTGTAATCATCTTTAGTAAGTTCACGGTAGGGATAACTTCTGCGGATAAGTTGAAGGGCTTCATCCAGGTCCCAGCGTTGTTCAATTGCCATTCCATAGATTTGCTGGGATAATACATCCAGACAATTTTCTGGGATGTGTATTTCATCGATCTTCCCTTCCAGGGCGTTTTTAAGAATGAGTGAACATTCCACCAGGTCATCCCTGTCAACAACCATCATCCTACCCTTTGATTTTTCATGAAGTTGATGACCGCTGCGGCCAATCCTTTGAAGAGCTCTGGAAACTGATTTAGGACTGGATACCAGTATTACCAGATCTATATATCCAATATCAATCCCTAACTCCAGGCTGGTTGAGGATACCACTACCTTCAGTTTCCCTTCCTTTAATCTATTTTCAGCTTCCAGTCTTAACTCCCGGGAAAGGCTGGAATGATGGGCCATTATGTTCTGGTCATGGTAACTGTCAGGATACCTCTTTTTGAGATTGAAAACAACACTTTCTGTTCCACTACGAGTGTTGGTGAAAATAAGGGTGGTCTTATGTTCCTGGATCAGTTCATGTAACATTTTATACATTGCCTTGTTGGTTTCATCAGGATCTGTGGCTATGATGTCTTTAACCGGGCAGATAACTTCCATGTCCAGTTGTTTGAGGTAATTTACATCCACAATCAAACATTCACGCGGTCGACTATGGTTATACCCTACTAAAAACTCTGCCATCCTCTCTAAAGGATGTACAGTGGCACTAAGTCCGATACGGACGAAACCACCCGTCAAATGTTCTAACCGTTCCAGACTTAAACTGAGGTGCACACCTCGTTTGTTCTCAGCCAGAGAATGAATTTCATCCACAATAACGTAACGTATTTTTGCAAGTTTTTCCCGGAACTTAGGGGCACATAAAAGAATGGACAACGATTCTGGAGTGGTAATTAAGATGTGGGGAGGATTTTTAAGCATTTTGGACCTTTCATACTGGCTGGTATCACCAGTCCGTACAGCTTTACGTATATTCAAATTTTTACCCGCAATCTTCTCAATTTCAGATAACGGTTCCTCCAGGTTCTTCTCAATATCATTATCCAGGGCTTTAAGAGGAGATATGTAGAGGCAGTAAACACGATCCTCCAGTATCTCCTGGTCTGCCAGGCGGGTAAGTTCACTGATTATGGATAGAAAAGCAGTGAGGGTTTTACCAGAACCAGTGGGGGAGGATACCAGGACATTTTTTCCCTGGTGTATATCCACAATTGACTGACGTTGTGCCTCAGAAAATGTTTCAAACTTTCCCTGGAACCATTCCCTGGCCCAGGGATGTAAAATTTTGTAGATATCATTATCTGAATACTTTTTTTCCTGTCGAGTTATCATTTTATCTTAATTAGCGTTTTTAGATTTCTTTTTAACTTAAATCTCTTTTTAACTATATACTTTTTTCAACTTAGATTTTTTTCAACTTAGATTTTTGTCACGGATTTCTATTAAAATTCAATGAAATGAGGATCATAATGGTATGGTTCCTGTTGAACCCTTAAAAGATGATTTATTTTCCCAAAATAAAATGTTTCAAAGTTTTCAACCCCAAAAACATCCAAATCTCCATGATTAGATTCTTTCAGGAATGGTGAAAGAGGTTTTTCATGAAGAACATCTGATCCTTCGGTGATGAAGTTAAATGAGGGCATTACAATCATTTTTTTGTCACGAAAATCTCCGGCCAGGAAACATTTGACTTTTTCCATTCTTTCACCACTTCTGATTCCAACAGAGGGATGTTCATGCCCTATAACAATGGTTTGTTCTTCAATCTCATCGGATTTTTTTGGAATTTTATCACCATGCATCACCATGAAATTGCCGGTTGAAAACTGAGGATGCACATCTAAACCTGTTTTTTCGGCGATAATTGGCGTCAGTGGGTCATGGTTACCTTTTATGAGGATTATTTCCTGAAATCTTTCTTTAAGATAATCAATGAATTTAATGGTTTCTTTCCATTCCTGGCGACTTATTTTGCCGAATTCATGTTTTAAATCTCCATTAATGATAATACGCGAACAATCACTGCGCAAATGGATGTCTTCTGTTCGTTTCAGGATTTTAGGATACTGGAATTTGGGCACCATTATCCCTTGATAGTTGAGGGCTTCCTCATATCCCAGGTGAAGATCTGATATCACCAGATAATCTTCGACTTCCAGCGCTAAATCCAGTATTTTAGCACCGTAGATATTAGTGTAATTCATAGTTTTCCTCAAATGTTTAGAAAAAAATATTTCAATTCTTTTCCTAGATTGAAACTTGTTTGAATAGGGTTAATAAGTAAAAATTGTTAGGATTGTTGATATTAATCCACATGTAACTGGGTAAGATTGATAAGTTATTAAATCAAATTCGTCAATTTAATAGTAATTATAACCATTAGGAAAATTTGTTTATAAATGTTTTTATTGGATGTGAATTTTCGAAAATTCATCATTTACTTAACACATCATGATTTAATTCTTTTTTTAGGCCACAACCATGAGAAAAACAGATGAATCAGGAGCACAAATAGAAATGGTAAAAATATGAGGGAGTGAATCTGGAATGAGAGTGTTTTATCTAACAAACTGCCAGTAATAACTTCTATTGTTTGATAATAACTTATCCCCAGTCCTGAAATAATGACAATAAATATCAAAATTAGTAGAATGATATGAATGGTCTTTTTGGTGGTTTTTCGGTCCATTTTTGGTCCTTGTGTGGTTATTATCAGTTATGAATTTGTTTTCATGAATTTTAATAAATTAAATTTAAATCATAAATTAATTCAAAAAACTTTCATTAAGATTTCCCAGGTTAGAATATCCTCTACTTTCCCAGTATCCCTGATAATTGGGGTTATCAGAAAGCTCAATCCGGTTTATCCATTTAATCCATTTGTATCCCCATTTACTCTCAGCAACCAGTTGAAATGGGTAGCCTCGTTCTGGAGGCAATGTGACATTGTTCATTTTATAAGCCATCATGATCTGGTTTTTTTCAATATATTCCAGGGGGAAAGAGGTGGAATAACCATCAACCGCATAAAATATAATGGTATTAGCTTGAGGTGATGGTTGAACTTCCTTCACTATATCTTTAACCAGGACACCCTGCCATAATATATTCACACTCCATCCTTCCACACAGTCAAGTTTAACCACTTTCTGGTAATTTTGGAAACTCTTCACCTCATCATAGGTGAAATTTTTAGGATTTTCAACTAAACCTGTAACTTCAAGGGTATAATTAGAAATATTCACATTTTGGGTTCCTTTAATGGAGTTTTCACGGAAATCATTTACAGAAGAGAGTTTTTCCCCCTGATATTCTGTTATTTCTACAGAATCAAGGGGTATTGTTGAGGGTTGGAGAAAGCCCAGACTGATTGCAGTAGCTAGGAGCATTATAAAAGCTATTGCTGCCACGGCAATGAATTGTTTATTCATTCCATCCCCTCGAATTTTTCTTAAGCCAGTATGATTTTATTTTTCACTGTAGAGTTGTGTCACAGGTAAATTACGCAACCAGCCCAGATCACTCTGGTACAGCATTCTGATATCCTTGATTCCCAGACGTATCATGGCCAGGCGTTCAATTCCCAGTCCAAAGGCAGCTACCGGGGTCTCCACTCCCAGTGGCTCCAGTACTTCAGGACGGAACATTCCAGATCCACCCAGTTCTATCCAGCTTTCCTTCTCTGGCAGGTAGATCTCACACTCAGTAGATAGGTAAGTGTAGGGGAAGTATGCTGGTCGGAAGCGGACTTCGAAGCCTAACTGGTGGTAGAATTCCTTTAAGATACCTAAAAGGTTTTTGAAGTTAATATCTTCAGCAGCTACAATACCTTCCACCTGATGGAACTCTGGAAGGTGTTTGTAGGTGATGGTTTCCCTGCGGAAAACCCTTCCTACAGAGAACATCTTTAGGGGTGGTTTGTTCTCAGCCAGGAAACGTGCAGATACACAGGTGGTGTGGGTTCTAAGTACGGACTGGCGGGCTACCTCTTTATCCCACTGATAACCCCAGCCTTCACTACCAGTATGCCCTCCATCTTCATGTGCCTGAGAAACCTTTTCCACCAGGTCATCAGGGGGTAACTGGGTGTTTTGAGGTGATTTAACATAAAAAGTATCCTGCATCTCCCTTGCTGCATGGTCTTGGGGTTGGAAGAGGCAGTCAAAATTCCAGAAGGCAGATTCCAGTATAGTGCCCCGGGATTCAGTGAAACCCAAATTCAAAAATATGCGACGTATTTCCTGAATTGTTCGCTGCAGTGGGTGCATTTTACCGGGGAAAACAAGGGGATGTTCTGCGGTAATATCGTAACCACGGTAATGGAGGTTTTTCCATGTACCAGTTTTCAGCTGGTCATGGGTTAGTTGGGTGGCTTCTTCTTTAATTTCAAAGCCATGATCCAGTATTTTCTGACCTTTAGATGTTACTCTGAAGGTGTAATTTGAACTTTTGTTTAAATTAACCAGGCCTTTCCTTTTTTTAAGTAATTGGAATCCTTCTTTAAGGGATGATGATAAACCATTGAGGGTTAACATTTTCCCGGAGTCCATAATGGTTTTAAGAAGTATTTCATCTATTCCAGGTTTTTCAAGAGCTTTTTCACCTTCAGGGGTGATGGTGACATTACCTTTATCCAAGAGAGCCCAACCCTTCTTAAGAAGCCAACCTATGGCTATTTTTACTTCTGAAGTTTCAATTCCTGATTTACTGGAGAGATCTTTCATGTGAATGGTGTTTTCTTCATGAAGAGCTTCCAGTATCTTCCGCTCAGGTAAACCTTCCTGAGCATAGTCTGCACCTGAGGGCCCCAGGCTGAGGAATTCATCCACATCCTTTTCCACTTCAATAATTCCTTTGGATTCCAGCGCCCCAGCGGCACTCATAACCTGTTTTATGTCTAAACTCTGTGATTGGGCCACATCGTCAGGCAGTACTTCTCCCCCTGCCTCTCCAATGGCTTTTAACACCTTTTTCTCGTAGAGGTGCATTTGATTGATGATCTTTGTTATCACTTTTAAACCTCAAATTACATTTTATTGGATATCTAATGGTATTTAACTAATTATAATAAAATTTTATTGAATGTATATTATTGAATAATTGTTGATATTGCATATTATAATAATATCAGTATTAATCTGTTTTTTTTAAAATCTACTCGGATAATTTATTGTTATAATCATCATAACTGTCCAGATAGGCAACCATTATGGATGAAGCAGTAAAATCAGCAGTAGTTCCAGGATTTAAACCATTATCTATTAGATACTGGTCGAATTTCTTCAGAAGCTGCTGACCCTTATCAGTCAATATTCCACCTTCTTCCAATATGGATTCTGCTTCTTTTAACACATCTTTTGCCTTTTCTTCCCCGTATTTACGGCTTATGAGAGTATCGGGAATTTTGGAGAGAATGGTGAGGAAAGTTTGCACCGTGGCCTGGTTAATACCATATTCTGATTGAATTTTTGCAAATAATGGAAACCCAATTTCAAAAGTTACAGGCATCTGGTTGGTGAGTTCATAGGAAAGACGATCCCATGCAGATGACATTTCCAGGACACTGAACATGTTAATGTCATCATCTAAGAGCTTTTCCATTGAACTGTCACTTGAAACATCCAGTTCTTCCTGTTGACCCATACCCCCAGCATCAGCAATGTTAATGGCCTGATAAAGGTGCACTGCATCTTGGGGGGTGGTAGACATCATCATCTTATGCATCGTGTCTCTCAAATCATTAAAACTCTCAACTGCACCGGCAGCAGCACAGATAGGAGTCAACAACATCACAATTCCTAAATTCGTGTTGTTAGCCACCCAACGGTCTGTTTCGGTCACTGCCTCCTGGATAAGATTACCCAAACCTATACTACTCCATTTGTCCGGAGTTTTTCTCAAATCATAACCTTTTTTGGCGGTTTGTTCCATGGTTTTTCCAATGGCTATTCCACTGAGAAGGAAATCCTCGAAGACCATGTCAGAGAAGTTCTGTGTCCGGTGAACATTCCCTGGTTTTGGATGACCACTGACTTCCAGTACCGATGCTATCTGGGCACATTTGCCTACAAAAACAGGGTCCAAAATTTCACCTCACTGTTGATGATGGTGGGCATAATGTTGATAATCATTGACATTATAATCCTTAGTATTTCTAGTTAATCTTTCTGTTGGATTAAATCAGCATTCTTGATTGATACTTCCTTCTAAGAAGTCTGGGGCAAAATGAGAGATTATAAGATCGGCACCTGCCCTTTTAATGGATAACAGGGATTCGTAGATGGATTCTTCAGTAAGGTATCCTGCTTCTATTCCTGCTTTAAGCATTGAATATTCCCCACTTACCTGGTAAGCTGCTGTGGGAACTTTAAACGTATTTTTAACCTGGTAAATGACATCAAGGTAGGCAAGGGCTGGTTTAACCATTACTATATCTGCACCTTCTTCCAGATCCAGTTCTGTTTCAAGAATTGCTTCTTCAACATTGTAAGGACTCATCTGGTGGGTTTTTCGATCTCCGAATGATGGTTCTGAACAAACAGCGTCCCTGAATGGGGCATAGAATGATGATGCATACTTAGCTGAATAGGACATGATCAGGGTGTTCTGGAAACCACCATCATCTAACATTCTACGGATGGCACCTACTCGCCCATCCATCATATCTGAGGGTGCCACTATATCTGCTCCTGCTTCAGCATGGCTCAGGGCAGTTTTTGCCAACAGTTGTAGACTTTCATCATTTAAGATCTCACCATTTTCCACTATTCCGCAGTGTCCATGGGTGGTGTACTGGCAGAGGCAAACATCGGTGATTACCACCAGATCGGTTTCCTTTTTTAGGCGTCTTATAGTTTGCTGAACGATCCCGTCATCATCATAGGCTGAACTTCCCATTTCATCCTTCTCTTCAGGCATGCCAAAGAGTAAAACAGATTGAAGGCCGATTTTTTCCAGTCTTTTTGCTTCATCCACAGCATCTTCCAAACTGTAACGATATTGGCCAGGCATGGTGTCAATAGGTTCCCCTGCACCTTCCTCAAGCTCTTCCTTGATGAAAAGAGGATATATAAAGTCTTCAGAATTTAAACTTGTTTCACGGAGAATTTTCCTTATCTGAGGGGTTTTCCTTAGTCTACGCATGCGACGAGTGGGGAATTGCATTCAATCACCATTATACAATAAATAACATTATATATCAAATCTAAGATGGATCTTTAAACATTATATCTGTTCTCTTCCATACTAAATATATTATTTCATTCTTTATATTATGAAAAATCTTTTATACCTTTATAATATCATTAAAAGGCTTCCTGTGGTAATACCTTTTAGCATGCTCCACAATAAGTGCATGGTATTCCTGGTAAAGGGGCACATCCTTAGGTAGATTTTCTTCAAAGGATGTTTTAAGTTTCATGTAACTGATTTTTTCATCCACCACTCCCAGATGGCTGAAGATTCTTTTGGTGTAGGCATCCACCACGAATTCCGGTTGTTTATAAGCATAAAGAAGCATTGAATCTGCAGTTTCATTCCCAACACCCTTAATTTTTAGTAGTTCTTTTCTACTGGGAGTTTTACCATCAATAGATATGAAAAAATTTGTAATATTGATTAGATAGGCTGATTTTTGATTTAAAAAACCCGCAGGACGCACGGCTTCCTTTAATATCTCTTCATCAAGATTAAGAAGTTTTTCTGGGCTGATGGCATCTAACTTTTTAAGGTTCCAGAGAGCCTTTTCTGCAGAAGTCCAGGCAGTGTTCTGGGTTAGGATTGCCCCTAGAATAATTTCATATCTCTGGTTTTCAGTTTCAGGAAGATCATAATTAAGGGGATGGTAACCATGGGTGGCCCCAGTTTTTGCCAGATTTTCTGATTCCAGGTCCATTAACGGCCACCAGCCCTGAGGACCGTAAAGATCATAGAGTTTTTCATAGATTTTTAATATTGGTGCTTCACTCATTTGGTAAACTCCCAGATAAACTATATCTTACATTATTAATAAGTCATAGATAGAATGTTAAATGGTGGAATTAATGAGGATTAAATGTGATAGGTGTGTTTTGCGGAGGTGGAATCCTTCGGATCTGGAAAGTTTAGTGGAAAATGCCAACAATTACCACATAGCCATCAACATGAGAGATCTCTTTCCCCACCCTTACACATTGGAAGATGGTGAACAATGGTTAGAGATTACTTCTAAGGAAGAGAAAAACTGCTTTCTTGCAATAATCGTTAATAATGAAGCAGTTGGTGGAATAGGTCTGACACTGGGAGAAGATATTGAAAGGATATCTGCAGAACTCGGTTACTGGTTAGGAGAAAAATACTGGGGTAAAGGCATCACATCATCGGGGATTAAGGGTATTGTAACTTATGGATTCAATGAATTGGGGCTGGAAAGAATATTTGCCAAACCATTAGAACATAATACACCCTCTAGAAAGGTTCTTGAGAAAAATGGTTTCAAACTTGAGGGTATCATGGAAAAAAGTGTTATTAAAAACGGGAAGATATATGGTCAGGCATTATATGCAAGGATTAAATAGATTTATAGAAATTTTATAGAAGTATTTATAGAAATCTTATAGAAGTAACAATTAAAATCTGAAAATCAAGAATTGAAAACCATACCCTAATTCTATTTATCTAAAGTTACTCAATAGTTATATATACTATAAATTAACAGGAAGTGGATTCATGGCAGGAAACACTACAGGAAATTTGTTCAGGGTTACAACCTTCGGGTCCAGCCACGGCACAGCCCTAGGGGCAGTAGTTGATGGTTGTCCTGCAGGGCTGGAATTGTCACGTGAGGATATACAAGTAGAACTTAACCGTCGAAGACCCGGCACCAGTAAAATTACCACTTCTCGTGGGGAAACAGATCAGGTAGAAATTCTATCAGGGATATTTGAAGGAAAAACTGATGGAACCCCCATTGCTGCAGTTGTGTACAATAAAGATGCTGATTCATCTGCATATGAACCGTTCCGTGATAAACCCAGACCCGGGCATGGGGATTACACTTGGACTGCCAAGTACGGGTGTTACGATTACCGTGGTGGTGGCAGAAGTAGTGGAAGAACCACCATTGGCCATGTTATAGGTGGAGCTGTGGCCAAAAAGCTCATTGCCCAGTTGAATATAAAAGTAGTTTCCCACGTAACCCAGGTAGGGGATGTTAAGGCCAAACACGTTGCATACGGTCGTGTTGAAGAATATGCCAGTAAAAATTCAGTGCGATCTGCTGACCAGAAAGCAGCGAAACTAATGGAAAACAAGATCCTGGAAGCCAAGGAAAAAGGAGATTCAGTAGGAGGTGTGGTGGAAATCATTGCCTTCGATGTTCCAGCTGGAATTGGCGAACCGGTTTTTGATAAATTGGATGCGGATATTGCAGGGGCGTTAATGGGTATTGGATCAGTTAAGGGCGTCGAAATAGGTTTTGGATTCAAATTAGCTGAAAAAACCGCCAGTGCCACTAACGATGAATATTACTTGGAAAAAGGTAAGATAAAGACCACTACTAACACCAGTGGTGGTATAGTGGGGGGTATATCTAATGGAATGCCTATTGTGGCACGTATTGCTGTTAAACCCACTCCGTCAATAAGTATAACTCAGAAAACTGTTGATCTCAAGACCATGAAAGAAACTGAGATTGAGATAAAAGGTCGTCATGATCCTTGTATCTGTCCTAGGATAACTGCAGTTGCCGAGGCTTCTGTTGCAATGGTTCTGGTGGATCATCTCTTAAGATCTGGTTTTATAAACTCCAGACATATCTAATTACAAAAAATAACTTATTTTTTTAATCACTTTTCTTTTTCAATAGGTGTTTTAGTACAGCTAACCATCTGACGGAGCTTCTGACATCTACGAGTTCGGCATGAATCTTTTTCTTCGTGCCAGGAATTATGCTTGCAGTTTTCATATGGACAGTGATAGTGTTCATTACACATCACGAGACCTTCATTAAACATTACTTTCATTAAAAATCGCCTTTTTATGTTAAGATTCGTTTATATGGTAAAAATAGCGAGAAGCCTCGGGGGGGATTTGAACCCCCGACCACGAGATTACGAGTCACGCGCTCTACCAGACTGAGCCACCGAGGCATCTGATTTGTTTTTTTAATTTTTTTATTTTTTTAATCTATTATTTGGTTTTCAGCCTTTATTTCATTACTTTTTATTTTTAAGTGATATATTTCCCGATGATATTTGGATGATAAAAGTCAGTACTCATCAAGGGTGTGCTGTTTTTGCCGGAATTTGTCCAGATCCAGTACCAGACCATCCTGAGCTGCCAGAGTTTTTATACCTGTTTTTTTACTTATAGTTATGGCTTCTTCAACTGGATGATCCATTATGAACTTCATTCCCAGATGGGTCATGATGGCCAGTTTAGGGGAAGTTTCCTCCAACAATTTCATAAATTCATCTGCACACAGGTGGCCCCTGATCTTATCATTTCCCGGTCTGATCACACTGGCAATGAGCACATCGGCATTCTGATGATACTCATGCAATTCATCAAAGTAGGCAGTGTCTGATGTGTAAGACAAGGTGAAGTCATCCCATTCCAGACGGAAACCAATATTTTTAGGATCACCATGAACAGTGGGTGTGGCAGTGATTTTAAGATCATCTAATCTAAGTATTTGACCGGCTTCCATTACCTCTACCCTTGGTTTAGATAAATGATACTCTGATATACAGGGCCCCCACCTTTCGTATCCATTGATAACACTGGCACTGCCAATTACCAGTCCCTTGTTACGGGTCATGCCCCGGGTCATGGCTTCAATTAAGACCTCAGCATCGCTATAGTGGTCGGTGTGGGAATGTGATACCAGGATTCCATGGAGTTTAAGGGGGTTCACACCGAACTGGTAACTCCGTACCAGTGCCCCAGGCCCAGGATCCAGGTGCAGGTTTTTACCGGCAATGCCATCGATTCTAAATCCGCCGGTCATCCTGCGCTGAGTTATAGTGGCGAAAGCGTCCGCCACCACTTCCTAAAAAAGTTAACTTCATATGTTCACCTTGATCTACATAACATTGGAATCATTGTACTTAATTGGCTTGACATCCTTTTTCTACATTTGAAGATTTGATCTAATAAATTTTATTTCCATTCTTTTCCTTTATTTTGTTACATCTATAAATCTAATTTATCCATTAATCGGATCTATTCAGATTTGCATAGTATTATATCACAACTTAGAGGGGTTTTATTCTTTTTAATGCATAAATTCTCCTCTTCAATCACCACTAAGTCACCCAGATTAAGTGGAGAAGGTTGTTCCATTTTCATAACTATTGTATCCCCAGATTTAGCAAGAACATTCCAGTCCATGTTCAATGCTTCCACACCTTCTGAGAGGATTACTTCAACTTCATTCCCTTCTACCTTTTTAACTCGCCCTACTTCTCCCTGAGTGATGATCCGGTTGGCCATCTGAATGTCCCGTTGTTTGGACAGCATTTCCTCTCTAAGTTGTTCTCGCCATTTTTCCAGTTCTTTAACATCACTGATTATAGTGGTTCTTAATAGTTCCATTGCCTGTTTATGGTCCATTTGAGGATGGATAATGGATATATCATATTGTGGACTTACAGATGGTGTGGCTTGTGCAACGTCTTCCATAACCTTCTTGAATATTTCTCCCACTTCGTTAAGGCTAATTTTTGACTTCCAATGTTTTTTCAGACGCTTACCAGCAATTGCTTTGGTAGTTTTATTCCCAAAAATCACTATAGAGCTTTTCCCACTTTTAACATTTTTAATCTCTGAACCAATAAGTTCAACCTGATGATATCCATTGGTAGTGGCATAAATCCGTTTGCGTCGTGTTTCATGGGTAGCTCTAATTTTAACTTCACCAACCAGTATTTTATCAAGTTTACGTACTTTTTCACTTCCATCAGTGATTTTAAGATTGATATTTAGTTGATGCGCTCTTTTTGTAAGTTGATCTTTTGTTTTGATCTTTCCTGAGTATAACTCTTCTTCTAAGATTTCTCTTTGGTTTTTATCACCTAAAAAACCAATGCTTCGTTTGTCACCAGCCATTACACAGCCTTTACTCCCAATATAAGTTATGATAAGACTCATCTAATCACCAACAATACAAATTTTAATAACTATGAATACAATGAATGATTTTACATTGGACATTGATCTATTTATAATAAAAACTCTGTTTACAATAAAAATAATTTTCAAATATGAAATTGATCAATCTAGGGATTTAAAAAAATAAAGAAATATTATTTATAAAAAGAGCATATTTATTCATCCTCTTCTTCAATGAATGGGACTCTAAACTTGAATATGCATTTATTTGAACCATCAGCAATGGCAGCCTTTTTTTCTACTTTACCCTCCATTCCTGTCCAATCAAAGGATTGTTGCATTATGGCTTGGCAGTTAAGGCAGAACACTGGATTTTTTTTAGCGTCATCCAGCCAGGGGCAGTTATGGAATTTAAAAAGATTAACCTGGCCTTTGGTTTCGATTTCAGTTTGGACACCGAAGTCAGCAAAAAGACGGGCCACCCAATCAAGATAAGCATTAAAAATACCCTCTAAATCAGTTATATTTTCTTCTTCAACTGTGTCTCCCAATTCCTGCTCAAAACGATGCCTCATATCTTCTTCAAGGCGTGATGAAAAGATTTTAAGTAATGTTTCCTTGATTTCGGCATCAGATTGGTCTGTTGATGTGGATGCCGAGAGGATGAAGTCATAAAAGTCTGCTAAAATCTTTTTTTTCAGAGTTTCACTCTTTTTCTTGTCTTTGGCATGTTTATAAAGTGCCATCTCAAGGTTAGCATTAAGTTCGCTCTTTTTGAATGGTTTAATAATGTAACCATATGGTTCGGTTCTGCGAGCCCTTTCCAGTACTTCCTCATCTGAGTACGCGGTCAGGTAAATTATTGGAACATCCAGCTGCTTCCGTATTTTGGAAGCGGCTTCTATACCATCCATATTCCCTTTTAAGACGATATCAACTAAAATCAGGTCAGGCTCTGTTTCTAGGGCAGTTTTTACAGCATCTTCCCCGGTGTATACAATATCAATTACCTGATAATCCAGTTCTTCCAGTTTTTGTTTAATGCCCATGGCGACTATTGCTTCGTCTTCAACAACAAGTATACGAGATTTGGCCATCAGATCCGCTCCATATATTCAAGTTCATTAAATTCGACTAAAAACTCTTTATTCTTCCAATTTATGGTTAATTTTCCATCTAACTGTTTTGCAAGGTTGCTGATAAGTTTCATTCCTAAAGTGTCTGTATTTTTGATTTCAAATTCATCTGGAAATGGTTTGCCATTATCTTTGATTTTCAACAGATATTTACCATTATCTTTTTTGGAAAGTTCCAGATATATTTCTCCTTCACCCTGGGGGAATGCGTGTTTTAATGCGTTAGAGATTAGTTCGTTTATAATAAGCCCACAGGGGATAGCTGTTTCAATACCCATTATAACATTATCATCTATTTTTATATTGATTTTGATATTTCCTGGGTCAACACCAAAAGAATTGAATAGGTCATCGGTTAGGCTTTCCACATATTTTTTGAAGTTTATGCTGTTCAAATCATCGGATTGGTAGAGATTTTCATGTATCAATGCAATAGATATTATGCGGTTCTGACTTTCCCGGTAAAGGTCAATAACAGTCTGATCATCGCTTTGTGCTGATTGGAGACTTAGAAGGGTGGATATGATCTGTAAATTATTTTTCACACGATGGTGGACTTCCCTTAGCAGAACCTCTTTTTCCCTTAATGATTTCATTATTCTGTCTTCTGCCAGTTTTCGTTCAGTTATATCACGACCCACACCAACAAAAGCTTCTAAATTCCCTTCATCATCCATTATTGCTTTGTCTGCCCAGGCAATCCAGCGCCATCCATGCATAGTTAACAAACGATGTTCAAGAAACACTACGTAGGGAGGATTATGTAGTTTATCCAGGGCTCGATATGTTTTCTCCTGGTCTTCCTGATGTACCAGTGGCAAGAAGTTACTTCCAACAATTTTTTCCTCGTCACGCCCCAATACTTCGCTGTAGGATGGGCTGGCAAAGAGGATCTCCCCATTTGGATTAAATTTGATAACCATATCTGTCTGATTTTCAACCATTAACCGATATTTCTCTTCACTATTTTTTAATGCATTTTCTATTCTTTTTTGTTCGGTAAGATCCCTTCCAGTAGTGAATATAATATTTTTCTCGGCTGTTGTTACAGGGGTAATGGTTAACTCTAGTATTTTGATGTCATCATTGATTTTCAGAGGCAATTCCACAATGCGTCCCGTGAACCAGTCTTCCATATCAATAGGGGTTGCTTCTGGTGGAAGGTAATCCTGTATTTTTTGGTTTAGAAGTATGGAAGGTTCTGTTTCCATAAAATCCAATGCTGCCTGGTTGAACTCTGTAAACTTTCCATCTTCACTTAATACCAGTATAGGGTTTTTATTTTCCTCAAACAGGGCTCTGAATTTTTTTTCACTTTCTTTAAGTGCTTTTTCAGCTATTTTTTTCTCTAAATGTTCTTTTGATTCTTTAAGAGCTCTTTTAACAGCATATCCTAATTTAGACAGATTATGTTTAAGCACGTAATCTGTTGCTCCCTTTTTGAGCATCTCCACTGCGAATTCTTCCCCTATCTTTCCACTTACAAAGATGAATGGGGTGTGTGGAGACTTTTCCTGGGCAATATGCAGGGCTGATACTCCATCAAACTGGGGAAGGGAATGGTCTGCCAGTATGATGTGTGGTTGCCATTCTTCTACTTCTTGAAGGTACTCAGCCTTCTTCTCAACAATATGAGTCTTGAAATCGAAATTTTCTTTTTTCAGTTCCCTTGATATCAGTTCTGCATCTAACGGGACGTCTTCCAGGATCAGGACTCTAATGGTTTCTTCCATAAAATCACTAAGGACTTTCGTAACATCATTAAGGAGGATTATTAATTAACATCCAGTAAAATCCGAGGGTGGAAACGGCTTCTATGAAGTCGTCGAATTCCACGGGTTTACTCACGTAACTGTTTACCCCTAATTTGTAACTTTCCACTATATCTCGGTCTTCTTGGGAAGATGTTAAAACCACCACAGGAATGTGATTGGTTCGTTCATCTGCCTTAATCTTCTGCAGTACTTCCAACCCATCAACTTTTGGCATCCTTAAATCAAGCAATATGAGTTTTGGTATTTTATCAACATCTCTATCAGCAAACTGTCCCGTTGCAAATATAAAATCAAGTGCTTCAGCCCCATCTTTCACCCAAACTACTTGATTGGCCAGATTTTTTCTTTTAAGGGCTCTCATGGTAAGTTCGGCATCAGTGGGGTTATCTTCCACCAATAAAATATCCGCTTCTTCAAAATCCATTAAAACACCTTCCATCATTTATTTTCTCAATATTCGTTAAAATTTCCCTTTAATTATCTCATTTTCACTTGATTTTTTTGGTTTTAAACCTCGTATTCTTTTTTTTTATTTAGGTTTGTCTTTAGGGATGGTGAAATAAATAGTTGCACCTTCATTTACGGCCCCTTCACCCCAAACATGCCCTCCATGGCGCCTGATAACTCGTTGTACAATGGAAAGGCCTACTCCTGTACCTTCAAATTCTTCTGGACTGTGCAGTCTCTGGAAAAGGCCGAAAAGTTTGTTTATGTATTTCATGTCAAATCCAGCTCCATTATCCCTGACATAGTATACTATTTCTTTTCCCTCTTCTTTGCCCCCCACTTCAATAAGAGCATGTTCTTTGTTACGTGTAAATTTTATGGCATTACCAACAAGGTTCTGGAATACCTGGCCCAGCATGGAACGATCTCCATAAACATTAGGGAGATTTTCCACAGAAAATTCAATATTTCTATCTTCAGTATCTGTCTGAAATTCATTATAAACACTCTTTGCCAGAGCTGCCATGTCAATTTCGTTTAGAACCATCTCTTGACGGCTTGCACGGGATAATAAGAGGATATCATCTATCAAATGTCCCATTTTTGCCGTGTTTTCTCTGACAATATTGAGGAGTCTTATTCCCTCTTCATCCAGTTTATCTTCGTAATCTTCTACCAGTATCCTGGAAAAACCATCAATTGCTCTTAATGGAACTCTTAAATCGTGGGAAACAGAATATGCAAATGCTTCCAACTCTTGATTAGCATCTTCCAACTTTTCACTTTGAGTTTTAAGTTTTTCGTTAAGATCATTAAGTTTTCTTATTTTTTCAATCCTTTCAGCAAGAATAGCTACCAAAATTACCACAATAATAAGCATTAACAAACGGAAGTAATCTTCATTTAAAGATACATTTAAAGTATTGTACACCGGTTCAATAGCGTATAAGAAACTTATTAACATTGAGTTAATGACCATATCTTACCCCTTCTAATAAACTATTAAACCATTTATGTTCTTCATTATACATGTAATTTACCACCTTTTCACAACAATATAAATGTTTAACCCAAGATTTGGATATATTATCACAATAAATTTGATCACAATAACTTTGATTAATATCTTCAGATTGTTGTTAAACCAATAACCTTTTGATATTATTAATATGAATTTATTATATTAATAAACATAGTAAGGCTTAAATTATACATATAGAAAGGAATTCAATAATTTCCAAAAAAATACAATAAAAAAAATAAAAAGAAGATAAATCAGACTAATTTTCGAAAAATATAATGAAATTACTGCATGGATGATTTATTTTTCCTTAATTTTGACGCTATTTTCATTTATTTGGCATGATTCCGTGTTTTAGACTCATCAATCTCTTTTCTTTTTTCTATTTCTTTGTTTAATGAACTGGAATTTTCATTCAGGACTTCTTTTAAGAATTCCCCTGTGTAAGATCCACTGGCTGCGATTTCTTCAGGTGTACCCTGGGCAACTACCCTTCCTCCTCCGTCACCGCCTTCTGGTCCTAAATCAATAATATGGTCGGCGGTTTTTATCACATCCAAGTTGTGTTCAATAACTAGAACAGTGTTTCCACCGTCACGAAGTCGTCCCAGAACTTGCAATAGTTTCCTGATATCTGCAAAGTGTAGTCCAGTGGTGGGTTCATCTAATATATAAAGGGTGCGACCAGTGCTCTGACGACTTAATTCTTTGGCTAATTTAACCCTCTGAGCCTCACCTCCAGATAAGGTGGTGGCTGGTTGTCCTAATTTAATGTAGCTGAGTCCCACATCATCAAGGGTTTGTAATTTCTTTTTTATACGGGGAATATTCTCGAAAAACTCTAGTGCTTCTTCGACAGTCATGTCCAATACTTCAGAAATGTTTTTTCCTTTATAACGAACTTCTAAGGTCTCTCGATTGTATCTTTTACCTTTACAGACTTCGCATGGCACGTAAACATCAGCTAAAAAGTGCATTTCGATCTTGATTATCCCGTCACCGGTGCAGGCCTCGCATCTTCCTCCTTTAACATTGAAACTGAACCTTCCAGGTTTGTAACCTCTCTTTTTGGAGGTGGGTGTTTGGGCAAATATTTCCCTGATATATGTGAACACTCCAGTATAAGTCGCCGGATTTGAACGGGGAGTTCGGCCAATAGGGGACTGATCAATGATAATAACTTTATCCACATGTTCTGCACCAGTAATGGCATCATGTTTACCCGGATTAAGGTGTTTGTGGTTTAAAGTTCCATACAATCCCTTGTAGAGAACATCATTTATGAGAGTACTCTTACCTGACCCGGAAACTCCAGTGATGCACGTGAACACACCCATAGGGAATTTTACACCGATATTTTGAAGGTTGTGTTCCCGGGCACCAGTCACAGTCAAATAATTACCATTGGGCACGGTTCGTTTAGATGGGATGGGTATGGTTTCTTGGCGGGATAGGTAATGACCAGTTATGGAGTCAGGGTTTTCCATGATATCCTGGGGAGTTCCAGTTGCTGTAATCCAGCCCCCATGTTCTCCTGCTCCCGGTCCAATATCCACCACATGATCAGCGTTGAGTATGGTGTCTTCATCATGTTCCACCACAATGAGGGTGTTTCCAATATCCCTTAATTTCTTGAGTGTCTCAATTAGCTGATGGTTATCTCGCTGGTGAAGGCCAATACTAGGCTCATCCAGAATGTAGAGAACACCAACCAACCTTGACCCGATCTGTGTAGCTAAACGTATTCTTTGAGCTTCTCCACCTGAAAGGCTTCCAGAAGACCTGTCCAGGGTGATGTAATCCAGGCCAACGTCTTTTAAGAATTTTAAACGTTCTTTAATTTCCTTTAAAACTTCATGACCAATGAACTCTTCCCTTTCTGACAGCTCCAGGGAGTCAAAAAACTTAAATGAATCTTTAATAGGCATTTCAACGACTTGGGGAATGTTTTTACCTCCCACTGTCACGCTACGACTTTCAGGTCTCAGGCGAGTTCCATTACAGGCTGGACATTTTCGGTCACTCATGAACTGACCCATATAGCTACGCATATAATTGGATTTGGTTTCCATATAGATTCTTTCCATACGCCGTAGGACACCCTCAAAATAACGATGAACCCGGTGAAGACGGTTTTTCCTCTGGAAAACAAATTCAATCTTATCTGGAGAGCCGTACAGAATAATTTCCTGATATTTAGAAGGTAGATCTTTAAAGGGAGTGTCCATGCTGAAGTTGTAATGGTCAGCCACCGCCCTTAACATCTGTCCGTAATAATTATCCCGGTGTTTAGATTTGCTCCATGGTAGAATGGCCCCTTCATTCAATGAAAGTTCAGGGTCTGGAACCACCAGATCAGCATCGATCTCCAGTTTACTTCCCAGCCCATTACACTCTGGACAGGCTCCATGGGGACTGTTAAATGAAAACATTCTGGGGCTTATCTCTTCAAAGTTGATTCCACAGTCAGTGCAGGCGAAGTGTTCACTGTAGATCTTTTCTTTTGGATTTTCATCTGTTCTGTAAACTACGATTAAGAGTCCTTCACCTAGTTCAAGGGCGGTTTCCACAGAATCAGCGAGTCTGCTTTCAAAATCACGATCGTAACGGATCACCAAACGATCCACAACTGCTTCTATGCTATGTTTAAAATTTTTCTCCAGTTGGAACTCTGATTCCAGGTTGTGAATTTCCCCATCTACCCTTACCCTTACAAATCCTTTACGCCGTAGTTCTTGGAAGACCTTTTGATGTTCGCCCTTCCTGTCCCTGACTAGGGGTGCCAGGATCTGGATTTTACTACCTTCTTTTTCCAGTAGTATGTTGTCTACTATTTGGCCAGCTGTCTGTTGACTGATGGTTTTACCACACTGATGGCAGTGTGGAATTCCTATACGTGCAAATAGAAGTCTTAAATAATCATAAATCTCTGTTACAGTTCCAACAGTAGAACGTGGGTTCATTCTGGTTGTTTTCTGGTCAATAGATATGGCAGGAGATAAACCTTCAATGTAATCCACTTCTGGTTTCTTCATCTGCCCCAGAAACTGCCTGGCGTAAGCTGATAGTGATTCAACATAACGTCTCTGCCCCTCAGCGTAGATGGTGTCAAAGGCCAGAGAAGATTTCCCTGATCCACTGATCCCAGTAATAACAACTAACTGGTCTCGGGGAATCTCCAAATCTATATTTTTGAGATTGTGCTCCCTAGCACCCTTAATTAATATATTCTCTTTTTTATTCATAAATGTGAAACTCCTTATGAACGTGAAACTCCTTTAGTCTGAAACTCCTTCCAGAATCATAATTTTATCACGAATGTTAGCTGCTTCTTCAAAATCCAGCCGAGTGGCTGCCTTTTTCATTTCTTCTTTTAAATCTTTAATTAAAAGACGTAATTCATCTTTAGGCATTTTTTCCACATCGTCACGCATAACAACATCTGTTTTTTTGGTTTTTTCTTTTAGAGTCCGCTCAGTACTCCTGGGAATAATACCATGATCCTTATTGTATTTTAACTGCATTTTTCGCCTTTTGTTGGTAATATCCACAGCGTTACGCACTGAATCCGTAATTGTGTCGGCGTATATTATTACCTGACCTTCCACGTTACGTGCAGCCCGACCAATGGTCTGTATAAGTGATGATTCAGAGCGAAGAAATCCTTCCTTGTCCGCATCCATGATGCCAACCAGACCAACTTCTGGAAGGTCTAAACCCTCTCTGAGGAGGTTAACTCCAACCAGGCAGTCAAATTCACCTCTACGTAGATCATCGATTATGTCAATACGTTCAAGGGTGCTTATCTCTGAGTGTAGATAACGGACCTTAACACCAGCACGTGCATAATAATCAGTAAGGTCTTCAGCCATACGTTTGGTTAATGTGGTTACCAGTATTCTCTGATGGTTTTCAATTTTTTTCCTGATCTCTACCAGTAAATGATCAACCTGTCCCTGTACTGGTTTTAGTATCACTTCAGGATCAACCAGACCCGTGGGTCGGATAATCTGCTCTGCTACCTGCTGGCTGAGATTCAACTCGTACTTAGCAGGTGTTGCTGAAACATAGATCACCTGATTCTGGAGACTTTCAAATTCTTCAAAATTCAGGGGTCTGTTTTCACGGGCGGATGGTAATCGGAATCCATAATCCACTAGAACATTTTTACGTGCCCGGTCACCAGCATACATTCCCCTTATTTGTGGCACGGTAACGTGTGATTCGTCAATTATGGTCAGATAATCATCTGGAAAGTAACGTAGGAGGCTGTAGGGCGTTTCCCCCCAGTTACGGCCTGAAATATGCATACTGTAGTTTTCAATACCCTGACAGTAACCCATCTCCCTTAACATCTCCAGGTCAAATTTTGTGCGCTGTTCCAGGCGTTGAGCTTCCACGAGCTTGTTTTCAGCCTCCAAAACCCTCAATCTATCTTCCAATTCTTCTTCAATAGCTTTAAGGGCTTTGTTCATTTTCTCAGGTGAAGTTACAAAGTGTTTGGCAGGGAATATTATCACTTTCTCCAGTTTACTGGTGACCTGACCCCTTACATGATCTATAAATGATAGGCTGTCCACTTCATCACCGAAAAGTTCGATCCGGATGGGGGTTTTCCCCTGAGCCGGGAAGATTTCCACCACATCTCCACGTACTCTGAACTTTCCCCTGGCAAAATCAACATCATTTCGTTCATACTGCATTTTGACCAGTTTGGAGAGTATTTCCTCCCGATCTATTTGCTGTCCCACCTCTAACATGAGTACTAGGTTTCCATAGTCTTCTGGTGCACCAATACCATAAATACAGGACACACTAGCCACCACAATTACATCTTCTCTACTGAGAAGTGATTGAGTGGTGCTGTGCCGCATCATATCAATTTCTTCATTGATGGAAGATTCTTTGTCAATGTAGGTATCTGTTTGAGGTACATAAGCTTCTGGCTGATAATAGTCATAGTAGCTGACAAAGTATTCCACGGCGTTGTTGGGGAAAAGTTCCTTAAACTCCTCATATAGTTGTGCTGCCAGTGTTTTATTGTGGGATATTACCAGAGTTGGTTTGTGCACTTTTTTAATTACATTGGCCATGGTGAAGGTTTTACCAGAACCCGTAACTCCCAGAAGGGTCTGGTGTTTCATTCCACTCTTCACACCTTCAGATAATGATTTAATGGCCTTAGGTTGGTCTCCTAAAGGTTTATAAGATGATACAAGTTCAAATTTTTTCATTCCTCAATCCTCTCTTGCAAAAACAAAATATTAATTATTAAACTAAAAACAGATCGAAATATCTAAATTCCATAATATTACATGTATATTATAAATTCTATTCCTTAATATTCCATAATATATTATATATAATGTACTGATCCACGGACTGTTCGTGTAACCATTTACCGAACTTAAGTTTACTGATTTTATTAAAATTTGTTATTGTGTTTAAAACCGGAAAACTACGTGTTTTGTAAAAGTACGATATAGTTGGCATAATGTTTAGCAGCATATCCATAAGAAAGATATTTGACTTAGTGATGGGCAAGATATTTATAACCAAGATTTTGCACATACTGATGAAGAAAATTCAGAATTAATTTTTAAGAGGATTGATTTTGTCAACTACAATTGATAACCCTGCTGATTTACCAGGAAAACCCGGTGTTTACCTTTTAAAAGATATTCAAGATAATATCTTGTATGTGGGGAAGGCTAAATCCCTTAAAAAAAGGGTTAAAAGTTACTTCAAGGAGGAACTTGAAGATCCAAAAACACAGGTATTGATGCGCCATTTTCATCATTTAGAGTATATGGTGACTGATACTGAAAAGGAAGCCCTTATTCTAGAATCTAACCTCATAAAGAAATATTTGCCTCGTTATAACATACGACTGAAGGATGATAAACGGTATCCTTACCTCCAGATTACCTCTGAAGAATATCCCCGGCTACTGATTACTCGAAATATTAAAGAGGATGGCTCCCAATATTATGGTCCCTTCACTGATGTTACTTCTCTCAGGAGCATCCTGAAACTCTTAAAACCAGTATTTCATCTCAGGGATTGTAAACGTATGGACGGGCCATGTCTCAATTATCAAATCAATCTTTGCCCGGCACCATGCTCGGGTAATGTGGATAAAACGGATTACCATGAAAACGTGAAAAAAGTTAAATTATTCCTGGATGGCCGTCATGAAGAGGTTTTGGACCTTTTAAGGGAAGAAATGGATCAGGCAGCCACAAATCATAATTATGAAAAGGCAGCGATTATAAGAGATCAGTTATTCTCCTTGAGGGAAGTGATGGAAAAACAAAAGATGGAATTTGCCCGTAACCTTGATCAGGATGTCATCTCCTGTGTTAATGACAATGATTTGGTAGTGGTAGTTGTTTTCAGAGTTAGGAATGGAAAAATCATGGGGAAAGAGGATTTCCTCATGGAAGGAGCCAACGATAAATCTCCTCAAGAAATTTTATCGGCATTTATCAAACAGTACTATTCAGGACCTCGCCAGGTACCATCAGAAATTCTACTCCCAGTAATGATACAAGATAAAGCTCTTATCATTAAATGGCTCTCAGAAAAGGTATCTGATGATTACAATGATAATCATGTAGAACATCATCAGGTCTCCTTAAGGGTTCCTGAAGAAGGTTTGGAGCAGCGGCTTCTTAAAATGGTAACTAAAAACGCAAATATCATTATAAGTCACCATAAACAGGTTAAAGGGGCATTAATTGATCTGAAAAGTTATCTTAAAATCCCTAAAATTCCTCGGCACATTGAAGCATTTGATGTATCAAATCTGGGGGGGAAGATGGCAGTAGCATCTATGGTTGTGTTTGAAGATGGTAAACCTCAAAAAAATTTTTATAGGAAGTACAAACTCAAAACCCCCGGACCTGATGATTACGCTATGATGCGTGAAGTTCTCAGACGTAGGTATGAAAAGCTTGTTGCCAAAGGTGAGATTCCTCCTGATTTAGTGGTAGTTGATGGTGGACGCGGTCAGTTAAATATTGCAAAAGAAGTTTTAGACTCATTAAATATAGAAACAGGAGTTATTGGATTGGCAAAAGAATTTGAACAAGTGTTTATTCCCGAAATTCCTATCCCCATAATTTTACCCCTAGATTCTCCTGCTTTACATCTCCTACAAAGTGTAAGGGACGAAGCCCATAGATTTGCCGTGAAATATCACAGGAATTTAAGAAAACAAAACCTTCAAATGTCTCCTCTGGATGAAATTACTGGCATAGGCCCTAAACGAAAAATGAACCTTTTAAGACATTTTGGAGATTTAAAAGCCATTAAAAAAGCTAGTGTAGATGAAATCAATGAAGTAAAAGGTGTAAATAAGAAGTTAGCCCAAAAAATCTATGATTTTCTTCACCAAACCATTTTTACTTAGATTATTATTCCTGATTTTTGGATTGGTGATTATTCATAATAAATCTTATAAGTTAAATTAAGACATACTACTATAATGATTATTAATTACATTGATGGGGAGCGGGTATGTCCAAAGTAAAAATATTGATTGTTGAAGATGAAAGCATTGTAGCGATGGATATCAAACACCGTGCTGAAGGTCTTGGATACGTGGTCACAGCCATATCCCCCTCAGGGGAAGAAGCTCTGGACAGGGTTGTTGAAAACCGACCTGATCTGGTACTCATGGACATTGTCCTAAAAGGTGAAATGGATGGTATTGAAGCTGCTCAAAAGATAAGGGATGCTTATGGTATTCCAGTTGTGTATTTAACAGCTTATTCTGATGAAAGAACTTTAAAAAGAGCAAAAATCACCCAACCATTCGGTTACATAATTAAACCCTTTGAAGACAGGGAATTACACAGTGCAGTAGAAGTAGCTCTTTATAAACATTTAATGGAAAGCAAACTTAAAGAAAGTGAAAAATGGCTCTATACGACACTGGAAAGTATTGGTGATGCTGTTATTGCCACAGATAAAGGTGGTAAACTCAAATTCATGAATCCCATTGCCAGCCAGATAACTGGTTGGAGTCATGATGAAGCTATTGGTCAACCATTGACCAATGTTTTTAATGTAATTCATGAGGAAAGCGGTGTAAGGGTAGATGATCCAGTTAGTAAAGTAATGGGGGAGGATGCAATAATTGATTTGCCCACTCCAGCACTCCTTATAAATAAAGAAGGTAAACATATTCCTATTGAAGACAGCAGTGCACCTATAAAAGATGAAAATGGACGTATAATGGGTGTGGCATTGGTATTTAGGGATGTAACCCAACGTAGAAAGGAAGCCAAGGAAAGAGAGGAATTGTTGAAAGATAAAGCTCGAGGAGAACTTTCAGGGTTTATGGTCAGTGCTCTACCTGTATTTGCATCCAATATTCCGCCAAAGGTTAGGGATAACATTGTTAGAAGTTTTGGGGATCGTTTTGAGAAAAATATGAAGCCATTATTCTTAAAGGAAATGGAAAAATGCCAAAACATGGGGAGTGATTCTAAAGAAGATTCACACTTATCTCCGGATGTTATATTCAACTGTTATCTTTCCTGGATCAGTGAATTCATGTCTAACTTAGGAATTGTTACTAACACCGTAATTGATTCAGAGGGTGCTAAAAGCCATCTAAATTTTGAGAACTGTCCATGGACAAGTGAAAGTAGTGTTAGTCCAATATTCTGTTTAATCTGCAGGACTATAATAATACGCAGCTTTACCTGGACTTCACTTAAAGGGAATGTAGAACAAAGCCGTTGCTTACTGGATGGCAATAAAGAGTGTTCCTTTGAATTCATAATTTCTCTTAATAAAGGCTAAAACATAATTAATCTAATCTTGCAGGAAAATTTGATGAACATGTAATGAACATATTTAAATGGATAATATTAATTGTAATTAAGTGTAACATGAAATATTAACAGATAAAAGATATAACAACAACACATCTCTGCAGTTATATAGCAGTTATATAATATCGAAACTTATTAACCTAATCTAGGGGGTTTGTTTTTTTGGAACGGATAAAAACAGGAATAGAAGGAATTGACCAGTTTACAGGCGGAATTCCCCATGGCAAATCTGTACTTTTGACTGGGGATGCTGGTTCAGGTAAAACCATATTTGGTTTGCAATTTGCCCTAAAAAGTTCTCAAAACAATCAAAAAACCGTTTACATCACTACTGAAGAGGATTCTAACGACCTTTTTGTTCAGGGAAACACATTCAAGTGGAATATTCAATCCGTTACCGAAAGTGGTTTTTTAACTTTCATTGAACTTGCTGGAGTGCGGGCTAGAGTCATTGAGGCAGAAATCAATATCAATGTTGGATCAATGAAAGGAAATTTCTCCAAATTCCTGAAAGATCTGCCAAAAGATACTGAAGTACTGGTAATTGACAATATAGGTAGTTACACTGCCCAACTCACACCCTACGAATTCAGGGATCGTTTTGACCTTTTGGTGTATGAGTTAAATAAGCGTAACATAACTGCTTTAATCATCTTAGACAGTGCCACTTCCAAAGAATTTAACGAAATAGCTCTTTTCTCTGTTTATGGTGCCATAAAACTCATGAAACGCGAAAACCCCTATACTGGTCGCAGGGAGAGAGTAATGGATGTGGTGAAAATGAGAAGTACCAAGACACCCACCCAGTTCATAACCTATGAGATTGGAGAGGATGGTATACAAATAATTTCTGGAATGGAAAGTAAAGAATAATGAACTAAAAATTAATGAATGGTGATATTTTTAAGAATAAATTAATTTAAAAATCAATTTCAAGTATTTTTTTATTCTTGCATCATATTAGTAGGGGGCTGACTTGAACTGGAATCATCAATGGTGCCACTTGAAGAAACATCACCGGCACTATCTGAAGAAACAGTGCTGCTTGGTGAGACATTACTGGAAGTTGAATATTGATCACTGGTAGATTGTTGGTGCTGTTCGTTAATTTGTGTATTTTCTCCGTTTTGTGAACTATTATTATTAGTATTAGAGTCCTGCATTATTTTGTTGATACCTATTCCTCCAAGAATAAACAGAACAATAAACATCAACAACATAATTTTACTCATATAAATCCGTGTCCTCTTAACTCATTTTTTCATCTAAAATTAAAGAAAAGAGTGCTTAAAGTGTATTAAGCACAGCTAAAATTAGCTTAACTGCATTTTCGACATCTTTTATATTAACCACACTCACTGGGGTGTGTATGTATCTGGATGGAGGTGATATAACTCCTGTGGGGATACCTTCTCTGGTAAGATGAATGGCAGTGGCATCAGTGGTGCCTCCTTCACTAACTTCCAATTGGTATGGTATTTCTTCCTCATTAGCTACATTTATCAGAAGCTCTTTTATCTGAGGATGAGTGATGATTCCCCGCCCACTGGCATCAGTGAGTATTATACAGGGGCCGTCACCGGCTTTGGCTGGTGCGTCTTCCTCCTTCATACCAGGGTGATCTCCAGATATGGTAACATCCAGGGCAAGGGCCATATCTGGATTGATTCGATATGCAGCTGTTCTAGCTCCCTTAAGACCCACTTCTTCCTGCACGGTACCTACTCCATAGATGGTAGCATCGCTATGGGCTCTTTTCAGTACTTCAAGGAGTACAGCACAGCCCACTCTGTTATCCATGGCATTTCCCATCACCAAATCATTTTTAAGTGCAGCGAATTCCTGTTTGATGGTTATGGGATCCCCTATATTTACTATTTCCTCGGCATCTTCCTTACTGTTGGCACCGATATCAATGAACATGTTTTCATAATTTACAGGTTTCTTCTTATCGGCGGCTTTCATTCTGTGTGGTGGTTTACTACCTATAACACCCAGTATTTTCTCACCATTACTGTGAATGAAAACTTCCTGGTTAAGGAGCATCTGATCATTAATCCCACCCAGTTTAGAGAACTTGATGAAACCATTTTTGTCAATGTATCTGACCATAAGCCCGATTTCATCCATATGTGCAGCTAACATTACAGTTTTACCACTAGGTTTCCCTTTCTTAATGGCGATGAGGTTACCCATTTTATCAACCTCTAAATCATCCACATGTCCTTTTAACTCTTCCATCATTAAATTTCGAACTTCATCTTCGAATCCGGACACACCTGAAGCATTGGATAGTTTTTCTAGTAACTGTTTCATATTTAGACCTCTTAAATTACGGAAAATAAAAATTAATAGATTATAAAAAATTTAAGTTCCTTTTCTGTCTTGTTTCATACTATTATGATTGAACAAAGTTCTTATTTTACCATATTATCCTTTTTTGATTATAACTTAAAACGATTTAATGAGAATTAAAATCCCTATAACTACTAAGATAATGGGACCCGCCTGTTCCTGGAGGAAGCTAATGGGTATGATTCCCAAGTTAACTCCATACCACACCAGACCAATTATAATAAATAAAAGGCTGATATAAATACCCCATCTATTAATATTTCTCTTTTTTTCAGGTTTGGAACTTATTGGTTTGTTTGTTGTAGTATTTTCGTCCATTAATATCCCCTAATCTTATTGGCTGTTGTTTTAAAATAGTTATCATAATTTGAAATATTTAAAATATTTTTCTTGATAATTTTTTAATTAATTAAATAATAAATTTGATTATGATAATTTTATTAAATAATCATGCTTGAGAGTGTCAATAGTTAAGTTATTGCCTGCATTGTTTTGAACTGTGAAGCCTTCGTTCTCAATAGCCTGTTGAACACCTGCAAGAATAGTCTGTTTTTGATCCGAAGAGAGATCAGTATTAGAAAGAAATATTGTAATGGTAATGTTGGTTCCACTAGTCATGTCCACTCTGGTCACACGTATTGGTCTGGTGGTTGTGTTCAAAATCCCGATCTCAGCAGAGGTGTTAGCAGCTCCTATTCTTGCTGCTGCTGCTATACTGTTCTGTTCTGTTTGGTCTGTAGCGAAAAATGCAATGAGAAGTATAACAAGTAGTACAAAACCTACCATGAGTATATACTCTGCTGAAAGCTGACCTCTACCATCCATATTAATCATTTTCCTAACAAACCATTTTCCTATTTATCTTATTTATTCCTTATCAATCCCATTATTATTATAGGTTGTGATTAAAAGGGAATAGGCTGATAATTAAACGATATAATTGATGGTTTTTTATAAAGTTATTTCACATTGCGAATGTTGATTGCAGTCTTATTAATTGACTGTAAACTTTAACATAATATGGATAAAAATCAGATAAAGATATAAAGTAATATTCCATATAATTATATATAAGCTTGTAGTGTGATAAATAATAACAATTTATCAAAATATTATATAGAAAATTAAATCGATATATAGATTTTATCAAGTTGAAGGAGCATAAAAAAGTGGGCTTAATGGATCGTGATTCAAGGGGTTATGCAATATCACTTGACCTTTTACTTGCATTAATTCCTCTAACTCTTGTTTTGGGATTGGTAGCTGCCGATATGGATAATTTCATGTATGAGATGCAGGATGTAATTTATCGTGGATCCACAGAAAGAGTGGCTGCTGATACCATGAACACACTCCTAACAACCTCCGGAGATCCATATAATTGGGAAAATAATGTTAGCAATTTGAAAGTACCGGGACTTGCCAAGTACGATACTTTATCACAGCAACCGGATAGATACTATCTCAAACCTCAGAAGATAGGTTCTATAACATCTCAGCAAATTCAAAATGTTGTAGGTGATCAATACGGTTATTCCATGAATATTTCCAGTATAAGCACAGGAACCAATGTATTGATGAGGGGCACTCGTAATGATTCTTCAGTGGACCCTGCAGCTAAGGATGTTGTTCGTGTGGAACGGGTTGTTTTATACTCTGCTTTTGATATTGTTTCCCAGGCAGTTAATATTAGGGGTACTGGTACGCCACTTATTATCACTGCAAATTCCTTCCCTACAAATAAGCAGTATAATGAGGTGTTTGATTATTATGTATATGTTAACAGTACAGGGGTAACTTCTGTTACAGCAGCCACCGTTGATATTAACAGTGTGACGGTTGTTAAATCTAATGATTTCGGAGGAGGAGGACATCCAGTAAATCCTGTGATTAAATTAATTGATCCTGATGAGTATGGATCTGATGTTCTAAAAAATGAGACAGATTTCTTGGATAATGTTGTAACCATAAGATTGGAGGGTAGTCCCACTGACCGGATGAATGTTTATATTCTCCAAGTTCCTAAAGGCACACCTGAAAGTGAAATTAGTTTAAAAGGTGCTGAATTATCGAAATTCCGTGCAATATTGTATGTTTGGGTTAAATAGTATAACGGGTGATCTGATGGATGATAAAGGTTTTGTCTTCACTGCTGATGCAACACTTGCTTTAGTGGTAGTGATCGTGTTTACCGCATCAGTTGTGGTTTATGCGATGCTTCCAGTTTATCAAGGACAGGATCACCAGCATCTGCAGGCTTTGGCAGACAGTGCACTGGCAACTATGGAACAGGATGGAACATTAAGGGACGCAGCTGTTTATTATGCTAATAACGATTCTGAAAATGCAACTTTACTCCTTGAATCTTCTTTAAATGAGCTTATGCCTTCAGATGTTAATTATAGGTTAACTATGAATGGTTACAGTCCAACAGCAGAAAGAACAGGAAACTCGTATATTGCTACTGATGTTGCAACAGGTGTTAGAATCATTTCAGGACCTAAAGAGGGCTGGTTAGGCCGTTCATTCTACAATATTAAAGAAGTGGGGCTGATGGAACAAGATACCAATGTTACCACAACTTTATGGAATTTCCACAACTGGCTTACTAACTTTTATCCTTGGAGTGGTAACAGGTTGGATGATTATCCTTATTGGGGTAGTAACGGTCAAAGTGGTTATTGGGCTTCATATCAAACTATTGATTTCTCTGTTCCCAATGCCACTTCAATTAACTGGGCTAAATTTATTATAAATTCTGCAGCTAAAACTAGTTATGGTAGTGCTTATAGTGCAGGTACAAACATCAACGGCCATAATTATTATGTAGCACAAAATAGGTTCCAATATTTATATTCATATAGTAGTCGTTATATCACTTACAGATTTTATAATAACATGAGTTCAATAAACCCGTCAAATCTTATTAAAGGTGATACAAACAGCCTTTATGTTCATTACACGGATGTGAATAGTTATAATGACATGGCATGGTTTTCTTTGATTGCTAACTACACTGTGAGCATGGTGGTTCCTCAGGGCGTTGTAACTAAATCTTATTACTTTGATGATGCAGCTGGACTTGCATACCCTAATCCGTCAAGTCGTCCTTATTATCCTGATCGAGTTAGTGGTATCACTTATAATTTGAATACTGGGGATACATCAAGCTTTACAGCTAATTCAGGCAGAAGAATATCTTGGAATAATTATATTAACTACCATCCTAATGTTGCTGATGGGACTCCGTTTGTTCTAGTTAGTCCACCCGGTGGTTACGCAGGGTCTGCTATTGCTATTGAAAAAGACATCGATAATACTGATGCAGGAACTATTAAAGATGCTTATCTGGTTATGAATCCTTATGGTGCTGCAGATGGTGCTCGGGTTGAAGTTTATCATCCTTCAATCGGTGGTCAGCCGGCCTACTGGGAAACTGTCTTCAGTTCAAATGTAAACACTCAATATGGCACGGATAGTGGTTATGGTAATTTACCGGGTATTATTAATCTTAAAGGTTACATGGATAAAGGTTATGTTAACAAAGTCCGAATTACCATTTGGGATAATGTTCCGCAGTCTGGTTCTGTAGATTACGATCTAGTGGGTCTTACCAACTGTTATATAATGGTCAGTTCCAGTAAACTTCCAATCTGGTGGGATGAGTATGCTACTGTCAGTGACCAATCCCGCACGAACCAAATCTCGAAAGATATAACCTATGAAGTTCGTTCCAATCAGACTAAAGATGCTTATTTGTTCTTCTCAGGAGGACTGGACACTAAAAATGTTAAAGTAGCATATACTTCCGGTGAACAACTTTATGATGGGTCAACCCCTTATTTGTTGAATTTAGGTGAACTTGATGCTGCCGGACCCCAATTGATGACTAATGGAACTGTTGCCAACCACACATATATTCCTGGTAATTATTCAATTCGTGTAACAGTGACATCTGGAGAAGATTGGGAATCTGGTGATGGATATGCAGAGATATATTCAGGTACCAGAGTAGCAGTAATATACCCTGCTCTTGAGCATGCTGTGTGGACTACTTCTTATGCACCGACAGCTCAAGAAGCCATCGATGAAGCTTACCAACAGCTTTTGGATGATCTACATGAACAAGGATTCTATGACCCAGATCCGGATCTATTCTACAATGAATCTATGTATACTGGCGATTTACCTAACTCTATTCCGGTGAGGTTGGATTTATGGACTTATTAGGTGAGTAATATGGATGAACAAGGTTATGTATTCACACCAACAACACTACTACTACTTATTCCTATTGTTATTGTTGCCATGGCTTATTCGGGCATTTTAAACGACTTAACCATGGTTTCTAGCATGGCTATTGGTGGGGATGTCACTTCCACTACTGCTTTGAATGTTTTCAGTGCAATGGAAAAAGGAACCAGTGATGCAGGAAGAACTGCTGCTTTCAGTGCCACCAAAAAAGTCATAGATGATAGGGAGTTTTTCAGTAAAACTTATATTAATGCATATGGTGAATCAGCGAGTAAGGAATACGTACATAATAGAGTACTTTACACTATGAATGATTATGTTGTACAGTCATGTAAGGATTTGGAAGCACAGACAGGAAGAGAGATATATTTAAATAATGAATCTGTAAATAACCAGACCTCACAATTGATATATTATGATGATATCACTATCACCCAGGAAAATCCCTACTCTTTTTATATTAACATCCGAGGGGGGATACCTATTAGAGTTACCCAAAAAGATCAGACTTATGAAGGTGTCACACCACCTATCAAAGTCCCTGTAAGTATCCAGGGGTTAGAAGATCCATATATCTGGATTAACACACAATATGTTAATAGTAATCTAATCTTCAGTTATCCTGAATACAGGGAGGGATCCAGCAATAAATATAGCTTTGATTCTATTATAAATAAAAATGGAGCAAGTAGTAGGATTCAGTTCCTTTGGGATTGTTTAAATGGAACTAGTAACCCCAGTAGTATCGGAAGTCGTCCTTATTATTTCCCCGATGAGCATGGGCTCAGTTATTTTGATAGGCTGGAAAACAGGACCAACGATACATCCACTGCAGATTCTACTGCTCGTTTGAGTTCTTTCATAATCGGTGATCCATTATTCAATTATCATAATACAAGTTATGTTTCCCATTTGGATCATGAATATTTAACATATCCTTATTACATTCCTTCTGGTGGTGTAACAGATATAAAGATAAAAGATCGTGGAACGTCTTACTCAATGTTGGATCCTTCGGGATATATTTTCTATATTTCCAATAATTATAGAATTTACTTCCAATTGGAAACTGAATATAACTAGATCTGTATAATATATTTCATGTAAACTATTGAATGATAATGATTAAGATGAGACTAGATAATAGAGGAATGGCCACAGCTGAGTTAATCTTTGCAACATTCATTGCTTTGGTTGTTATTGGTGCTATGTTAAGCATGGTAAATGATGAGGTTAATCAAAGTCAGGTAGGAAACCTTGGAGAAGCAAGAATCTCAGGAGAAAACATAGCTGAGGCATTAAACACAGTTTATATAAATGGTAATGGATATTCTGTTATTATTCGTCTGGATCCCAATCCACCTTTCAATGCAGTTATTGAAAGTTCGGGAAATTCGAGTAGCCTAACCATATTTACCAATGGTCAAAGTATTAACATACCCATAATACCCAAACGATTTAATAGCAGTTACAATTTAACTAGTGGTACTAATTATATAATTAAGAACAATGATGGCACCATTGGCATCATAGAATTTATAGAGTAGGTTTTCAAATGGATTTAAAGGATTTAATCGATAATTTAATAGCTAATTTCATCAATTTCTGGAATGCAGGATGGGAAAACAAAGCCCTTGTTGTAGTGGGAGTTGTGGTTTTGATTATTTTACTCTATGCTTTTAATCCGTTTCAAGCCAAAACTAATCTTACCGGAGAAAACAATTCTCAAGTCCCTCAAACTACAACCGTCCCTACAACTGAACCTATCACTGATTCAGTTAACTCTTCTAATTCAACCAATGACACCGGGAACGATACATACCTTATTACTGCAGAACAAGCAAAACAAATAGCTTTGAGGGATAATATTGGATATACTGCAGGAGATCCATTGCAAGGAACTGTTGTGGTTAATCAGACAACTGCAGTGGTCTGGATTGTGCCCCTTTCTAAACACTCTCAATTTGTCAAAAATGTATACGTGGACGTGAATACTGGAATTGTAATTGAGGCTTAAAAAAGAAAACGAATTTTTAATAATATATTTTTTTCTCTTTTATATCTCCCTTATTTCTATAAAATATCGAAACGAAATACTTATTTGGTATATCTTCCCAATATAGAACTCATTACCCCATATGAATTTGAACATAATATCAGAATGTAAATAAACTTTTTGAGAATAAAATAAACTTAATAAATCTACTAAAACTAAATAAAATTAAACATATATAACTTGGCCAACCAGAGATGAAACCATGGAAACATTGTTTGTATTTATAATGATCATTTTATTCTTCGTTCTTATGGCCTTTATATTTTCCACGGCACTTTTAACACCCTTAATTGGTAAAAAGAATTTTTTATTTGTTGTTGGTTTAGGTTTTATTGTGGGTTTGATTGGAGGTGCATTTTTTATTGCTCCTGTTTATGATGATCTCCCAGATATGGCTCGTGGCATTTATATGTCCACCAGTGAGGAACAGGAAATCATAACCATAAACATTTCCACTGATAGTGATGTTAACAAGGCTATAGCAGATGTTGAAAAGATACCAGGGGTTTTGAGTGTTAAAAGTGGGGAAATAACCGTCAAAACAACAACTATAAGTAGTGACTGGAAGAGCAGTTTGGAGTCGAGGATGACCACTGTCAACAGTAACATTAGTTCTGCTAAGATCATCTCCAATGATACCATAATGGTTCAGATAAAACCTGGTAGTGACCCCACCGACGTGATCAAGAAACTCGATGACTGGATGGTTCTGGTAAGTGGTGTGGATATAAGATTCAGTATAGTTGAGGTCCAAGTAGTGGTAGATGCATCCAAGGTGGATGAGGTTGTTGAACAACTACCTCAAGGTGAAGTGGTGGTTACCAATATCAGCGGTCCTGTGGAGAATGAAATCCAAGCCCTTAAACAAAGTCTTCCCTCAAATAATAATATAATCTTATTCTGCGGATTCCTAGGTGTGATAGTAGGTCTAGTGGGAATGTTCATTGATAGCATAATCCAGGGTTTGAAGGCTCTTAAAGATAGATTACGTAAAAAAGAATAGGTTAACACACTCTCTTTTTTAACATCATATCCCCAATTATATCTCATGAACTGGAAATTTAATACCACAATTTTTAATGGTATAATGGTTAAATTTTGATGATTTAAAATAACGAATAACAGTAGATGATAAAAATGAAAGCAGCAGTACTTTTTTCAGGTGGCAAAGACAGTACAATGGCCGCATATAAAGCCATAAACGAAGGATGGCAATTAAAATATCTTCTTTCTGTTTCTTCCACAAACCCCCATTCCTACATGTTCCACGTTCCTAACATCCACCTTACACCCCTACTTTCCCAGGCAATGGAAATACCTCTATTGCAGGCTGAAACTCCTGGAGAAAAAGAGGAAGAATTAAAAGATCTCAAAGATGCGCTTATTAAACTTAAAGAAAAAGGTGTTGATGCAATATTCACAGGAGCCATTGATTCGCAGTATCAAAGATCACGCATTGACCAGCTCTGCCAAGAGGTTGGATTAGAATCTCATGCACCTTTATGGCATTGGGATCCGGAGGAATACATGAAAGAGATCATCCAACTGGGATTTGAAGTGATTATTACCAGTGTGGCTGCAGAAGGCCTGGATGAATCCTGGTTAGGAAGGAAAATAGATGAAGATCTGTTAGGGGAGTTAAAAAAACTTAAAAAAAAATATGGTTTACACATGGCATTTGAAGGTGGTGAAGCTGAAACATTAGTCCTTAATGGTCCCATTTTCAAAAAAAAACTTCATATCCTCAAATCAAAGAAGGTTTGGAATAGAGATAGTGGATATCTCGTCATTGAAGATGCCATATTAAAGGATGTAGATTAATAATTTACCAGAATCAACAACACATCTAACACTTGAAGTCATAACTATTCATATAATTATTTGGAAGTAGCTTTTGTTAATGGTGGCATAACCAGTCAATAAATTCTTCAGGGTTTTTTGTTTTAATGGTCAGTTCAATTTCTCCCAGAGGAGATAAATCATCCTCCACTAAATTAATTATACCTGCAAAAGCTGCTTGCTTGCTAATTTTAAAATTAATTTCATTTAAATCAGGTTCTAATCCTTTAATAAGGATTTTACGGGCAGTATCCCTTATCTGCCTTTTTTCTAGGAATTCTTTAACTGGACGCAATGTTGAAGAGCTTCCAGTTACCGTAACCTGGTCTTCAGTTATTATGAGATCGTCATAGTCAAAAACATTGGAAAAGGCCTCAATAACTTTGTCCAAGTCTTCAGTAGGATGTACTTTTGCGTGTGCTTCCATTTTACAATTCATCTTTTATAATTCCCCGCACAATTTTTTTAAGTTTACCTAAACTACCCTCGTTAACTACCATGTAGTCAACATTGGCAATAACCTCCCCTATCCCGAACTTAAGTTCTCTCTGGTCCCTTTTTCGAAACTCCTCAGACTCTGCAGAGTCATCAGATCTCATCCTTTTTTTAAGCCTCAAAAAACGAGTTTCAGGCTTAGAATGGACAGCAATGACTTTAAAATAGGGGAAGTTGTTTTTAAATATTTCAACCTCCCATGGACTGCGAATACCTTCAATAAGAAATAATTGAGATTTATTTAACTGTGATTTATCATTGGTATGGGAAGTTTCATCTGAATTCTTTATAATATCTACGCATCGTTCTGCAACCACATATTTCCCGTACTCCTTACGTAGTTGAACTGCGACTTTCCCGGGGGTTTTATTCTGTTTGTGGGCTTCATCTCTTATCACATCACCCATCCTCACTACTTTCATCCCCAGGCTCTCTGCTGTCCTGGATACTATACTTTTACCAGATCCAGGCATTCCTGTAACTCCAATTACTTTCATGATGACACTTCTTTATTAAAATGGTTGGATATCATTTCCAGTGATTTAGAAATATTTTTCTTGTTATCAAATTCATTAACCATATCTATCAACTGATCTCTGGGATATTCTTTTAGTTTTTCCAGTTCCTGAATCATCAATGGTATGGTTCGTACCACATTATCAACAATAGTTATTGATGCAGTTTGAGCTGTTCGTGATAAAGGATTCAAATCAATTGTTATAACCTTTTTACCGGATTTTACCAGCGCTTCTGCCCTGTCACCATCCTCCAATGGCACTAAAACTACATCAGCTCGGCTAACGCCCTCGGGATGTGCACGAGATCTGGGACCTTCCAGACCAGCTATAGGAACATAATCATCCTCTTGCCTACCAAGAATCTTTTCTGCACCTGCATTTTCCAATAATTCCTCCATTTTTCTTACCCGCTGCGGGGTGCGATAGAATAAATTGATCTCAATGGTGGCAGGAATCAAACGTGATAGTTCAACGATTTTTTCCGCAGCAAGAACACCAGAATTCCCATTAACAGATATCACAGGATTTTCAGCCAGTAACATGGCAGAAACTCCTACTTTAATGGCTTTGATTGCAGGCAGATTCGTCTTTTCACCTAAAATATAGTCAAATGCCTCACCCCTACCATGGGCAATCAGGGCAGTATCTGCTAGAATTCCTTCCTGGTAAGCTTTGGCCATTTTTTCCCTTAAAATAAGAGAATTATACCGGGGATGATTTAGGGATATTTCATGCATTTGCAACTTCCTTTACTCACTTTTTTATTTTAATTCTATGAATTTTTTTATTTTATTTAGATTTTATAAATAGCGGATTTTATTATCCTAAAGAATGGCATATTAAAAATATTATCTGAATAGTATCATTTATAAAAATTAGAAAAAATTAAATCACTAGATTTTACTCACAGTTTCCATTACACTTATGGGTTTATTTCCTGCGTTACTGAAAATCTTTTCTTCTGTCTTCAATTTCACTGTTTCACCCGTTAACGCTCCGTAACTATTGTCCACAATATAAACATCCGGTTTAACATTGGAACGGATGTCATATTCTACCTTTACGTAAGCCATTTTCTCCCCCGCCTCAATAATAGTCCCATATGTGAAATCACGATGGTAACGTATTCTAAATATGAGGTATACAGCTACAACAGCTACAACTGCAAATATCAGGATGGTTAGTGACGGGAAGAAACTTAGTGAAAATGCCATTAGCAAGTTAGTATTGGTGCTTACTATTACCAGGATAATTCCCACTGCTATGTACATTAAAAAGAAATCTCGATAGGCAGGGAATTCTGGGCCGTACATTAATTTAACCCGGTTAAATAGGATATATAATGTATAGGCTACTATTAAAATTCCTAAAATCCCATATATTATAATTGAAATGAAGTTAAACAGATAAATAACTGATAAAATTAAAAATGCTGCGGATAATAGTTGCAGACGAAAAATGGTATCTTCCTTTTCTTTGGATGTGAAAGGGACTGAGATAAGAAGAGTGTCTGATTCAGTTTTCTCTTCACTTTTCCTCTGGACCGGTTCTTTTGATGAGATTTTTTCATTATTAATGATCGGAAGGGTTTTTTCATCAACAGTTACTTTATTTTTAACCTTGGAAACATTTTCTTTCAAAGTTTCTGTGTCAATTTTTTCTTTAACCCGGTCTCGATCAATATTTCGCAGTTTCTGGGGAATTTTTGGTATGGCAAGGATTATGGCCCCCAGAACTGAGAAAAATCCCAGTATACTGTTTCCAATTTTACTGAATAATCCCATAATTATCACACTTTTTTTAGTTTACTAACTAAATTTGTTTGGGCATAATCAAAAATAAATAATTTATAATTTTTTTTAGATATCCTTCATTGTAGTTGGTGGCTAATGTCGATAGGGAAATTTTTGCCATTATCACCCTTACCCACAGGCCAATATATAGTTACTTGGTGCCATCCTTTAGTGAACGTAGCGTTACTGAAAGTAACATTATAATTTGTTGTAGCGCTGATGAATTTTGTTGTAGTTCCAGATAAGGGGACGTACATTCCAATAACTTGACTGTTATCTCCAATTAAATTCATGGTTGATGGGATATATACACTAATAGTCCTTTTTGCACCAGGACCATTGGCATAAACCAGGTTTACTGCATTGGCAATATTTTGTATGGCATTTTTTGTATCGGATGTTTTTGAAATGTCCATAGTGGAGCTCACCGAATTACTCACAAGAGGAACAGTAATCGTTGCCAATATTATTAGTATTACTACTACGATGAGTAAATACTCCGCTGATGCTTGTCCTTTATCTTCCATATCAATCACTGTTATTATTACTATAATTTATGACAGAGCATTTATATAAACATTGGCACAGCATAACGTGTGGAAGCAACTCTGCGTTAATTTTGACTCGCAATGGAAATATTCACATGGCATACGTACTATCTGTTAAATGATCCACGATAAAATTATTTGTAACATAAATGCAATATCCCCAATAAACAGAGATATCAATAGTCCAATGAAAATGGACGGTGCAAAGGGAACTCCCTTTTTCACCCGGAATTTATCAGAAATCTTGCCCTCATCTCGTAGTTTTTTAAGTAATTTGATATCATCTGAAGTTAATCCTGCGGCTAAAGTTCCAACCAATCTCTTTCCAGGAGGTGCTGTGATAATGTTGAGATCCCTGGTTTTAAATGCTTCTTTTATCTTAGATATGAAACTTTTATCATCAACATAGACCTCATCATCGCGCTTGTAAACATTATGGGCGGGTATCATCCCTTCAGAGAGTTCTTCTAATGGATATTCGTCTTGAAGTGCCTTTTTACTCACCGAAGTTAAAAGTTGTCTAATGATTCTAACAACAGTTAAGGAGATAAACAACACGATAATACTGATAATTGTAACATTGAAACTGTAGAAAAGGGAAGCAACCACAACCAAGGACACCAAAACAGCTTTCACATAATTGGGCAGCTTAGATATCACCATAGTGAGTAAGTAGATTAACAACAAGGAGATTATTATAATCTGCAAACCTATCTGCTGACTTATGAAAATAGTTATGGTCACTGATGAAGTGATAACCAGGGTAAGAACCAGGTTTTTTTTATACTCTTTCACTGGTGATAATAATTCACCCATTAAGTAAGGTTTGGTCTTGGCCACCACATAAAAGACATATATCAAGATAAAGGGGAGAATTGATAATATACTGTTAATGATCAATGTTAACGGGAAAGGGTAGGTTGCTTCAAGTGGGAATTGAATTCCTAATATCTTATAAGATACCAGGGCAGGGTAGAATGGAAGAAGTGCTGCAAGGGCGGTGAAGAGCTTCACATCACCTCCAGCCCAGGCCCCAAACTTCCAGAAAATATAACCTAAAACGAATATAACTCCAGTGACCACCAAACATATTATGATATACCAGATCTCACCAATCATCAACGCATAAATCCCGTTAAGTATTATGCCCAAACCAATAAGTGGAAAAGTTAATTTATTAGGGATAATACCACGTTTAAGATCCGAGTAACTGGCATAAAGACAGGCAACTATTGCGATTATGGTGGTGATTAAGGGGATTTGGATAAACATCTATTTCCTCAGTAAATTATCGGTGTAACATATAGTAAAATTCTCATAAAAGCATGTCTTATTTCAAAGGTATTTTTTATCCTTCAATCCCTGTTTTTCGTTTATGATTGATAAGTGATGCCTTTAAAAATGACACAAAGATTGGATGAGCTTTGTTGGGACGTGATTTGAATTCCGGGTGAAACTGACATCCCAAAAACCAGGGATGGTCCTTTAACTCCACCATTTCCACCAGAAAGTCATCAGGCGAAGTTCCAGAGATTATAAGTCCTTTTTCTATAAGAACATCCCTATAATCATTGTTTAATTCATAACGGTGGCGGTGGCGTTCACTTACTTCATCCTCACCATAAGCTTCCTTGGCCATGGTACCATCATTAAGTTTGCAGGGATAAGAACCCAATCTCATGGTTCCTCCCATATTTTTAACCTTTTTTTGTTCTTCCATAAGATCAATAACCGGATAAGGTGTTTTTTTGTCAAATTCGGTGCTGTGAGCTCCATCAAAACCATTTAAACGTGCAAATTCAACTACCATACACTGCATTCCCAAACAAATTCCAAAGAGAGGAACACCATTTTCGAGGGAATAACGCACTGCATCAAGTTTTCCCTGAATTCCCCGTTCACCAAAACCTCCCGGTATTAAAATGGAGTCAAGATGACGTAACTTTTCTTCATCAATGGTTTCTTCAGCCTGTATCCAATCTATATCAACTTTGATTCCCAGATGGGCAGCAGCATGTTTTAAAGATTCCCTTATACTCATATATGCATCTTCCAGTTCCACGTACTTACCAACGATTCCCACACTAACATGGTGGTCATCCTGCTTCATGGATTCAACTACGTGTTCCCATCCAGTAAGGTCCTGTTCTCCAGTTTTTAGTTTAATCCGATTAATAATATATTCTCCAACGTTTTCCTGGTTTATAATCAGGGGAACTTCATAAATAGAAGCCACATCAGGTGTGTTAATCACTGCTTCCCGGTCCACGTCACAAAAATGAGCAATCTTATTTTTAAGGGGCTGATCAATAGATAATTCTGAACGGCAGATAATCATATCGGGAATTATACCGGTACTACGGAGTTCTTTAGTGCTGTGCTGGGTGGGTTTGGTTTTGAACTCACCCGCAGCCCGCAGGTATGGTACGTAGGTTACATGGACGAACATCACATTATCATGACCTTCCTCGTTTCGAAGTTGTCTTAAAGCTTCCAAGAAGGGTTGGCTTTCAATATCCCCTACGGTTCCTCCCACTTCCACCAAAACCACTTCAGCCTCGCTTTCACCAGCGATCTTTCGGACCATGTCCTTTATTTTATTGGTGATATGAGGAATGATTTGCACACAGGAACCCAGGTAATCACCCTTACGTTCATGGTTAATAACAGAAGAATAAACTTTTCCTGTGGTTATATTTGATTTTCCAGAGAGATTCACATCTAAAAAGCGTTCGTAGTGCCCTAAATCAAGGTCAGTTTCCATACCGTCCTCAGTAACGAACACCTCTCCATGCTGGTAAGGGTTCAAAGTACCAGAATCCCAGTTAAGATAAGGGTCAATCTTGATGGCAGTGACATCCACACCATATGACCTTAAAATTCTACCAATCGAAGCTGCTGTTATTCCTTTTCCAATTGAACTTACCACACCACCAGTTACCACTATATATTTAGACAGATGAATCATCTCCTAAAAAGATTTTAACATTATTATCAGTTCTAAGTTCGTGTTCCCATGAACCGATTTTTTGCTGTTTCCATGGGAAAACTTGCTTAATAGAACTTGCCTAATATGAACATCTATGTATTTGTGAATCTCATTAAAAATAGTTACCTAAGGATGTACCTAGGAATTGGAAAATTCCATTCATAAATAGACTGTGGACATGTATAATGTGGGGTGTGAAGGATTATGGTGAATAAAGTTGCAGAACTTTATTATGGGCAGAGTATTCACTCTTATTATGTAGGGGGGGTAACTCTTTCAAACCGTATTTTCTTTCTAAGGCTTTTAAGATAAGATGATCTGCCAAATGAGGATTTTTAGGCAGTAAAGGTCCGTGGAGATATGTTCCGATACAATTTAGGTACACCATTCCCTCCTGGTTATCTTTGCCATTGTTACCGTATCCAACCACAACCTCTCCCAATGGTTTATGATCGTGGTATGTGCGACCTCCATGGTTTTCAAAGCCCACCAGAGTCTCAGGGGTAAGTCCCAAACTGTTCTTGATTATGATGTTGCCAATAAGCCGTCCTTCTTCACTACGTGTGTGGTAATCAAATATTCCAAGACCAGGAACATCATTCCCCTCAGCATCAATATATTTTTCTCCTAAAAGCTGGTAACCTCCACAAATAGCAAGAACAGGAGCCCCATCTTCAATCAAATCTCCCACTTGTTTTTTGTAATTTAATAGATGGGAGTACACGATATTCTGACCCCGATCAGATCCCCCTCCAATGAAGAAAAGATCACCATCTGTCAATGGGGCTTCATGGTTCATGCTGAACCCCACCACCTCAACATTGATGCCCCTCCATTGGCATCTTTGACGAAGGCAGGTTACGTTACCCAGATCTCCGTACAGATTTAAAAGATCAGGATACATATGGTATATTTTCAGTTCCATGTTCATTCCCTGTGGTTATTTTTGTTAAACTAAATATTTATTCAAATTTTTTGTTGTTCAAATCTTGAAATTCTTTAAATATTCACGGAAATGTGACATTTTTTTACTGGTACCTGTTAAATTGGCTAGGACCAGTTCACGTGCCTGAAAAACTGCCGTATATGTGGGTAAAAGGTAGATGATCTCAACCTTTTCTTGTAATACTTTTCCGATGGCATGATCCATGTCATCATCAACTTCCACCAGTTCATCAGGCACCCCTGCATATTTGAGTCTTAGGGCTATGTCCTCTGCCCTACGACCAGAGCAAAAGATTTGATTAATATTTTTAATGTTGACAGTTTTTTCCACTTCTGCATCCCATATCCAGGATACATCCCTACCATCAGCAGGGTTATCGTTAAGCACGAATAACATTGATTTTGAACGTTCATCAAGTGATATACTGCTTATGGTTTCAGTGAGCCCAATAGGATTTTTGACCAGGGCAATTTTAACTATTTTATCTGGGAATTGGAAGTTTTCCATCCTGCCCAGATGGTATTCAAATTCCTCTATTGAACTGGCAACCCTGTCCATGGGTAACCCTATTTCCAGTGCTGTGGATATGGCTGCACAGCAGTTATAAGCATTGTAAATCCCTTCATATGGGAATGTGATATTTTGAGAGTCATGATCCTTTTTTAAGAATCTGAAATGGTACTGATGTTCATGGTAATCAATTCCAGTGATACTATAATCATAAGAGGGGTTTTTAAACCCACAATCAGGGCATTGATATCCGCCTAACTGTCCATAATTGTAATAATCGTATTCAAGGTAACTGCTGCAGGCGGGACAGAATCTGGATTCTACTATTGCCTGTTGGTTGGTACTGTACTGGTTACGAGTAACTCCATAATAGATATTCTTTTTATTAAGTTTTCGAAAGTTAGAAACCAGAGGGTCGTCAGCATTAAGGATCAAAGTCGTGTTCAAAGGTTCAAGAGCTTCCAATATATCCTGGAATGCTTTTTCAATCTCACCATAACGGTCAAGCTGGTCGCGGAAGAAATTGGTGACTAGAACGTAGTCTGGTTTAATATCTTCAGTAACCTTCTGAAATGAACCTTCATCAACTTCGAAGATCCCCCAGTCATACTGTTTTTTTCGATCATGTAAGAAGGCACTGACCAGTCCCTGTGGCATGTTAGCACCCCGTAAGTTGGAAAGAACTGGAGAAAATTCCCTTCTGAAAATGAAATTAAGCAGGTTGTTGGTGGTGGTTTTGCCGTTGGTCCCGGTAATCAGGATTTTGTTATGGCAACGTTCATTTACCATCTTTAAAATTTCAGGATAGATGGTCATGGCCACTTTACCTGGCATGGCACTGGCACTACTTTTAAGGAGTTTCCTGAGTATGAAAGAAACGATATTGCCTGCAACAACTGCAAAGTAATACCTAAAACTGGAATAACTTATGATAATTCCCACCTTTATAGATTATACTGATTTTGAATAAGTTTTTCTTTACTGGGAGTGATTTTTTTTTAAACGAAGCGATTTTGATTGATGAATTCTTACGCTTTTTTGCACTGGCTATAATCTATGAAAAATTTCAAAAACTTATAACCTTCCATCAACTCTTTAGAACTATTTTTAAAACTATTCTCCACTGAAGATTCATTATATGCTTCAGTTTTGTCAGATTCACATCCTGGAGAATACATTGCATAAGGAATGGGATCTGAGGTGTGTGTTCTCACATCAATTGGTGTGGGATGATCAGGAAGTATGGCAATGGCATAATCACCAAGGGAAGGAAGTTCTTCTAAGAGTTTTCCCAGTATACGGCGGTCTATACGTTCAATGGCCAGTATTTTTTCTTGGATATCACCAGCGTGTCCTGCTTCATCAGGGGCTTCCACATGGATAAATACCAGATCATGATCTTGAAGAGCTTCCAGGGCAAAGTTGACCTTACCACAGTAATCAGTGTCATAATAACCGGTTGCACCGGGAACATGAACATTGGTAAGTCCTAAGTACGTACCGATTCCTTTAATAAGATCCACACCAGTAATAGTTGCACCTTTAATGCCATAGGTATCAACAAATGGAGGCATTTGGGGTTTGGTGCCCTGACCCCACAGCCATATCATATTTGCTAATTTTTTACCCTTATCTAACCGTTTCTGATTCACAGGGTGTTTTTCCAGGATTTTAGATGTTTTATACATTAGTTCATTTAGTTTGATTGCTAAGGGATCATTTTCTGGTTTCAAGAGATGTTCAGTTATTGGTTCTCCCACCACATCATGGGGTGGTGTTGATTCAAGCGTAGCTGCATCCTTTTTTTTGTATACAAAGAGATGTCTGTAACTGGTTCCCAGATAAAATTTCCCGTAACGATAAAAATGTTGGTTCAGGGCTTCTATGAGTTGGGATGCCTCGGCAGTGCTGATATGCCCGGCATTAAAATCATCAAGCCTACCCTCATCTTCAGTGATGAAATTGCATCGGAACCCCACATCATCATCTGAAAGTTCAGCTCCGATACTGGCAGCTTCTAATGGTCCACGGCCAGTGTAATATTTCTTGGGATCATAACCCATTATGGATAGATTGGCAACATCTGAACCTGGGGCCATTCCTGGGGGCACAGTTTGTAACATGCCGCATGAACCATTTTTAGCTATAAAGTCCATATTTGGGGTTTTAGCTTGCTGGAGTGGTGTTTTACCGTCCAGTTCTTTAAGGGGTAAATCAACCATCCCATCCCCAATAACCACTACATATTTCATTATTAAATATCTCCTAAACTGTAGAATTATTAAAATAGTGCTCTGGAAAACCTAAGAACTATTAATATTGAATTTGTCCATGAATATGGTTATTATTTTACTCTATCTTCTTATTTTCCAGATGCTTACAATGTCACTTAAAATTGCTGAAGCTGTTTCCACTGAACCAGCACCCTTTCCAACTACAGTCACATCATCGGCAAGGTCAGTTTTAAGGGTTGCTACGTTAAGTGTGCCTTCCACTGCAAATGGAGATCCTTGACGAACCAGACGAGGTGATACTTCCAATGCATCAGGTGAAGCTTCTCCTATGAGTTTGATAAGCATACCCTCCTTTTTGGCCAGTGCTATGGATTCTGATGTGATCTTTGAAATTCCTTCTACTTCTACATCTTTAAGGGTCACGGGTAGGTTAAGTATGGAGTTGGCCATTATAACGATTTTGCAGGCTGCATCAATCCCTTCCACATCCTGATAAGGATTTGTTTCTGCAATTCCCATTTCTTGAGCTTCTTGGAGGGTTTGTTCATATGATGATCCTTCATTAGCCATCCTTGACAAGATGTAGTTGGTGGTTCCGTTTAAAATTCCATATATTGATTCAATGTTGCATCCTGCCAGTGTTTCGTGGGCGAAGTTAATGATTGGCATTGCACCACCAACACATGCTTCGAATTTCAATTCCACACCATTTTTCCTGGCACAATCTCCCAGTTCCTGGAATGATAATGCTAAAGGGCCTTTGTTAGATGTAATTACATCCTTACCATCTGCCATGGCCTTTATAATATGGCTGCGGGCAGGTTCGCCATCATTGATATCAGTGGGGGTTACTTCAACCAGACAATCGTATTCCACATCTTCCAGAACCTGAAGACTGTCAACGCCGGAGGCACCGTAATCTAGATAAAGTGAGATTTTTCCTTTATCTGTTTTGGTTTCTAGAAGTAATTCTTCATCCAGACCATCTTCTTTAATGGCTGCACCGGAACGATCACTAACAGCAACAATCTGGGGTTTTAAGCCATATTCACTTTCCAAATATTCCTTTTTCATGGACAGTACACGGGCGACTCCCTGACCCACCGCTCCGAAGCCTAAAATAACAATTTTCATAAGTTCACCTTATTAAACTACATTAACATAAATTGTAATCTTCTATTCATCTACATTGACACAGATCGTAATCTTTTATTAAACCTCATTGATTACCAGAAAACCCTTATCAACACCTAATTTTTTGATATTTTCCAATATCTCTTTTTTGCGCCCGAAATCTGCTTCCATAACCATCTTGGTGGCGGAATTTTCGCCTTTATCAGACATTTTTAAATCTAGGTCAGCCACTCTCACGCCTTCCATCTGGTTTAACTGGGTAACCGTATCTTGAACATCTTTTTCCACAATATCTCCTACCAGAACAGTTGTTATCTGTTCTTTGCGCAGTACACCGTCTACTTCCATTATCTGAATATTTTTAGATTCCAGGGCATCCATTATTCTGTCCAGAGTTTCTTTATCACCTTCAATGGTTATCTGAACAGGAACAGTTCCTCTCTCTGTTTTAACATCCCGCTGGTGTATGACAGCCACAATATTGGCACCTAATCTACCCATAGGTTCAAGAGCTTCCATTAATTTACCTGGAACATCTTGCAGGTCAAGTACTAAGTTAAATCTCATTTTACCCACTTTCCTTTCTCCACAATGAGGTTCCCTTCTTCATCTACATGGGTGTTGTGCATGATTTTTTCCGGGTTTTTGTCTTCAGCACAATCTTCTCGTGATAAATTAACGTTGTCAACCATGTAGTGGGTTTCTTCCAGGTCAGGTATGTCCTTCAATGCCTCGGAAAAATTTTGTAATATTTTTTCTGCCTCTTTTTCAATTTTCAATTTAATTCACTCCCAGATGCACTTATTATAATGATAAATCTTTTTGGAACCAATTTACAATGGAAAATCAATTCGTTATAAATATAATTTTGTTCATTTAATAATTTCAATGTTAATCTCAACAATTATTTAATTTAGTTTTCATGAATTTAAATGTCTATAAATTTAAAGGAATTTTTTAAGTTCTCCATATATGTTGGGTCTTTCAGAACTTTCCGTGTGAGTATTTTGTGGATGCCAGATCCGTACTGGGCAGCTTTTTTTGGTCTTTTAACTATTTCAGGGTTTACTCCCCTGTCGCGAGCCACTTCCCTTAAAATGCACTTGCGTAGTCTGTCACCCTGGCCATTGATTTTGTATTTCATAGGTATATTCATGGCCATATTTATAATTTGGAGATCTAGGTAGGGAACTCTCAGTTCAACGCTGTTGGCCATGGTTACTTTATCATCACGTTCCAGATTCACATGGTAAAGATTTTCAACATCGCTCATCAGGTCCTTTTGAGCATTTTCACCCTTTTTATGGTAAAAATCAAGATACCGATGGTATCCTGCGAAGAGTTCGTCTGCTCCCTGGCCGGATAGCATCACTCGAAGACCATTTTCATGGGCCAGCTCTGCTGCCAGATATCCAGTCATACCCACCCCTAATTTCATCAGGTTCCACTCTTCTATGGCATTTACTACAAGGGGGGTGTATTCTCTGACCACTTCTTCATCAACTATTTTAATATGAATTGGAAGGTGCATATATTCCGCAACTTTCTCTGCGCAGTTGAGGTCAGGTGAACCTTCACTACCCACGGCATATAACTCAGTTTCAACCCCCAGATCAGCACACAACACAGTCAGGAGAGTACTGTCCACACCCCCGGAGAATAACATTCCCACCCTATCAAGTCCTCTGATTCTCCTTTGCACAGATTTCAGGATAAGATCCTTTAAAATGTTTTTGATATAGTCCTTGTTTAGGGTACGGGGAGTATTTTCAAATTCTTTTGATTCATTTCGTGATAAATCTTCTTTCCAGGATAGTCTTGGGGGTAATGCCACCGGTTCCTGATTGTGCAACATGAAACTTGGAGGTAAACTATGGGTTTCGTTTATTCCTGCTGTCCAAAGGGCTTTTTTTTCTGATGCAAAACCAAACAAACCGTTTTCATTACCATAATAAAGTGGTTTGACTCCTACTGGATCTCTGACTGCTACTAAATCTTTACCATCATAGGCAGCAAAGGCATAATCACCATCAAGTTGTTCTGCAACCAGAGGAATGGTTTTTAATAGAGAACCATTGTAATATTCTTTAATAAGGGCTAAAACTACTTCCGAATCACTATCAGTTTTAAAATCATAATTAAATTCTTTTTCAAGTTCAGAATGTAGCTGAGAATAATTATATACTTCTCCGTTACAGACCAAAACAATTCTACCCTGATGTAAAGGTTGCACAACTTCTGATCCCACAATTGACAGAAGGTTATGGCCCAGTCCAAAGTTACCCTGGGGCATAGTCAGATCTTCAAGGTTACCATGGGATATTTCACCATCAATGAAAATTCCTGATTTATCAGGGCCTCTGTGTTTAAGGGTCAGTAACATATTATACAGTTTGTCACCAGTATCTTTACCGACAATCCCACATATCGCACACATAATAAGTAATCCCATAATTTTTTTGATTCATTAAATCTTCTTGATTCAATAAATAGATTTTACCTTTGATAAAGTTCATAACTCTAGAATTTGCTAAAAACCTTAATTAAATTCAATTTTATCAAATAATTTCTTAGGTTTAAAACTAAAGCTTCATTAGAGAAGATAAGTGAAATATTAAAAAAGAGTTTTTGAACATGGTTAAGGGAGTTGTTCCTAGTCAGTTAGGTGGGATGACATACAGGCATCACAATCAGCAGGCATTTTTCCTTTTTCCTGGTGTAACTGACAGAGCATTTCATCATTCTTAACTTTTCTACATATTTCACAAAAGTGAGGTATTATATCTCTTTGAGTGTATTTGTCTTCCACCAAACCCTTGGCGAATTCTTTGATTAGTTGTTGTGTCTCATCGTTGAATTTAATCCCATGTCCTCTTTTGTCACTAATGTACTGAGAAACTGCGGGTTGAGTAATGTCCAAAAGTTCAGATATCTCCTTCTGTTTCATACCCAGATCCATGAGTTCTTTAGCCAGTTCAGACCTTATGGTGGGGATAACATACCACACAACTATTTCACATGGAGGTCTCATTTAAATCACTAATTCCTCTTTTTACATTTCATTATCAATTTTTTATCTCAAAACAACCTGGGGGTAGCGATTATTCTATAATAATCGAATTTTTACTATAAAAATCTTTATTTGCTAACTTTTGATAATATTATAGGTTAAAAAATATTCTATTATTTCTTGGTTTATTTTTATTTCAAATCAAATATCTTAAATGTATGTATTTTTTTATTTTTTTAAAACCAAGTGATAATTGTTCAGATGGTTATATTCCTGCTCCTTCGGAGAAAATTTCTTCCATCTCAGTTTTACGGGTTAATAATCCATTGGATTTCATTATTTGTGAAGTGATTCCTAATTCTTTGATCTGTATTTCCAGTTCATCCTGGCGTTTTAACAGGAAGGTAATAACCTCTGCCACTGGATCAGGTAATTTTCCGTGATCCAAATCAATGGCACATTTACGTTCCTCTTGAACAACCCTGCCTGGTATACCTACACAGGTTGAACCTGCAGGGACCGGTTTTAGGACAACTGATCCTGCACCGATCTTGGAAACATCTCCAATTTTAACGTCACCGATAATTTTAGCACCGGAACCAATTACAACACCATTACCAATGGTCGGATGTCTTTTTTTCTTTTCCAGACTGGTACCTCCTAGAACTACACCCTGGTAAATCAGTACATCTTTCCCTATTTCTGTGGTTTCACCAATAACCACTCCCATCCCATGATCAATGAATACTCTTTTACCAATGGTGGCACCAGGGTGTATTTCGATCCCGGTTAACAGACGATTGATGGTTGATGTGAATCGGCCCAAAAATAATAGTTTATGTTTCCAGAACCAACTGGCCAGCCTATGGAACCAGATGGCATGCAAACCAGGATAGCAGAAGAATATTTCTAGGCTACTCCTGGCAGCAGGGTCACGCATACGTACCATTTCTAAATCTTCTTTAATCTTATTAAACATTATTTGTCTCCTGAAAAATTTTTTAATAATTTTTCGATGAATTAATTCAAGTAAAACATGAAATTTATATTCAACAAGTTTCAAAAACATTGAATTGAATAGTATGTTTGGTTTTCTTTTTTCTTACTTAACTTAACGTTATATTTGAGGAATAGTGTCTTCGTAGGTTCTGTAGATTTCTTCGAAAACCCATCTAACACTAAGGTACCGTTCACCGGTATCAGGGAGTATTACAACAATTGTTCTGCCTTTGTTTTCTTCACGTTGGGCAAGTTCCACTCCTGCCCGGGTGGCTGCTCCAGATGAGATACCTGCCAGTATTCCTTCTTCTCTGGCTAGTTTTAAGAGGTAATCACCAGCATCTTCATCTTTAACCTGAATAACTTCGTCGATTAAATTGACTTCGTATATTTCTGGCACAAAACCAGCTCCGATTCCTTGTATTTTGTGTGGTCCTTTTTTTCCTCCAGATAGGACTGGACTTGTGGCTGGTTCAACTGCTACTGCCTTAATTTCAGGTTTTTTCTCCTTCAGAGCTTGTGCAAGGCCAGTGATGGTTCCACCTGTTCCCACTCCTCCCACAATTATGTCCACTTTTCCATCGGTGTCTCTCCAGATTTCTTGGGCAGTAGTTTCCCGGTGAATTTTGGGATTAGCCGGATTTTTGAACTGTTGGAGCATTACAGCGTTAGGTGTCTTTTTGACTAGTTCTTCGGCTTTGGCTACTGCACCGGGCATTCCAGATGCACCAGGTGTTAGGACAATTTCTGCACCGAAGGTTGCTATTAGTTTTCTTCTTTCAATGGACATGGTGTCAGGAATGGTTAATATCAGCCGGTATCCTTTTGCTGCAGCTACAAATGCCAGGGCTATTCCAGTGTTTCCACTGGTAGGTTCAATTAAAACTGAATCAGGAGTTATGAGTCCTTTTTCTTCACCATATTCTACTAATGCTACACCAATTCTGTCTTTGACACTGCTAATGGGGTTGAATGATTCAAGTTTTACTAAAATCTCTGCATTTAAACCTTCACTTATTCTATTTAACCGTACCAGGGGAGTGTTTCCAATGGTTTCGGTTATATCGTTTGCTATTCCTCGTGTTAATTCTGGTATTTTTACCATTTTTTCACCTTTTATTGTATATAACTCCACTTATATAACTATTGTTATATAATTCAAAAACAAAAACATAACTATTATTATATAACAATTGTTATATTTCAATTATTGGAAAATAATATAAAGCTTTCGGTCAGTTCTACTTCAAAAAGTGTAAAGCAATCAAATTAAACTGGTAAATTATTCATCCAATTTCTGCAATGCTTCTTCGATAAAAAGAGGCATGATTAAAGGTCTAACACCTTTTTTTAACAGTTTTTTCCGAGCCCCTTCTCCTATTTGACTCACCAAGAGTACATCACAATCTGAAATTAGATCTATGGTTTTTTCCTTAAGTTCAGGACTCCCACCACATCGGGGGGCAGTTTGGCGAATTTCAATAAAGTCATATTTGCCGTTGTCTTTAAGTTCAATTATCATGAATCTGTCTGCCTTACCAAAATGTTGATTGACATATTTACCATCATTACTTGCAACGGCTACTTTAACTGGCATTTGATCACACACAAATAATCTTAAATATTATAGTTTTTTGTTGTTTTTTGATAATTAATTATTATTTTTAAGATAATTTTATATTTTTATTCATTTTTTTGGGTTTGACCCCGGTTAATTGGGCCAATGCATCTTCAATAAATGTGGGCGCTATATAGGGGTCAATATTATTTTTTATCTTCGATGATTATATTCAGTTCTCCCAGTTTAGTCCTTATATCATCTGCAAGTTCCCATTCATTTTTTTGACGAAGTTTTTCTCGGATATTGGTAATTAAATCAACCAATTCTTCCGTTAAATCATCATGTTGCCGGTTTGTAAGGAAATCAACGCCTAAAATGTCCCCAATTTTTAGTAAAAATATTTTAATATGGTTTAGTATGTATTTAGAGATTTTTGAGTGATTAATGTCCCGATTTATTTCTCTTATAAAATCAAAGAGGGATGAAAGTGCCAGGGGGGTGTTAAAATCATTGTCCATGGCTTCCAGAAATTTTTCCCGGGTTTCAGTGAGTAGTTTAATTTGGTGTTTGTCCGCAGCACTGTTTTGGGGTACTTCACTTTCCAGGAGATCTTCTACAGTTTCTGCAAGTTTATATATTCTTTTAAGTCCTTTATGGGATTGTTCCAGTATTTCCTGGCTGAAATCAATGGGGCTGCGGTAATGGGTGGATATAACAAAGAACCTGAAGACTTCAGGCGAATAATTTTTCAATAACTCTCTGATGGTGATGAAGTTTCCCAGGGATTTGGACATCTTCTCACCCTTAACATTTAAAAAGCCAGTGTGCATCCAGTAGCGGACCATGGGTTTTAAGCTGGATGTTGATTCCATCTGGGCAATTTCTGCCTCGTGATGGGGGAATATGAGATCCAGACCTCCTCCATGTAAATCGTATTGTGGTCCGAAATATTCTTCAGTAATGGCAGTGTCTTCAATGTGCCATCCAGGACGTCCTGTGCCCCATGGTGATTCCCAAAAAGGTTTTTCATCTTTTTTTTTCCACAATGCGAAGTCTCCAGGATTTCGCTTGGTGGAGTCAGGGTTCACACGGTGCACATTCAGATCCTCAATGTTTCTGTTAGAGAGTTTACCAAATTCTGGGAATTGGGACTCATCAAAGTAGACTCCGCTTTCTGTTTCGTAGGCAAAACCCTTGGAAAGGAGAGTTTCTATTTGTGAAATTATTTCAGGTAAGTGTTCAGTGGCTCTGGCATACAGATTAACATTTTCCACACCCAGAGTTTTCATATCCTCAATGTATTTTTTTTCAAATTTTCTGGCCAATTTTATAGGGTCTTCCCCAGTTTCCGCAGCTCTTTTAATGATTTTGTTGTCAATATCTGTGATATTTTGCAAATAAAAAACTGAAAAACCTTTATATTTGAGATAACGTGAGATAACATCAAAGGAAATATAGGTTCTTGCGTGTCCGATGTGTGCGTTATCATAAACAGTTGGCCCACAAACAAACAGATTCACCCGGTTCTCATTCATTGGTTTGAATTTTTCTTTTTTGCGGGTCAGAGTATTGTAAATTTTTATCATTGGGGTCACGAAGATTTTAATGAATTAACCATAAATTATCGATTTCATGATTTATTCACTTTTCTAAAGTTTTATTATTTAATGGAATTGAAGGCCGAGATTGGGATTTGAACCCAAGTATCATGGTCTGCAGCCACGCACCTAACCGCTCGGTCATCTCGGCAAAAAAGATATTTCAAAGGTATCCTTATACAGTTGAAGACACTTTCTCAATGGGCATTACAAACATTAACAATTGTTATATATAAATATTGTTGTACTTATTCGAATTGATTATTCCATCAAATTTTTATATATTAATACAACAGAAACTTTTATTCAATCTTAAATAAGGGGTTAGGATGATTAATTGTCTTTTTGTAATGGAATACCTAACCGAAATTATTTTTAAAAAATTTAAAGGTATAATTGAGGGTTGTTTTTATTCAACTTTGGATCCAGCTTCAGGGCCCGGTTGTACTGAATATATTTCCGTGACCTTAACCACTATAGCTGCCTTGGGATTTAATTTGGTCATTACGTTTTGAGCCCACTCAACAACTTCTTCGAAAATTTTTCCAGATTCATGGATCTCAGCGGTTCCCTTAAACTGGTATGGATTTTTTTGAGCGTCCTTGGTCACAATGGAAACATTGGGATTTTCTTCAATGTTTTTACGGGTTTTTTTCATGTAGTTATCAGCAATTAATATGTTTTCACTATCAATAGGCCGTGCAAATCCAATAGGGACCACGTTTGGTATTCCTTCATTACTTGCAGTTGCCAGAAAAACTAAATCCTTCTCTATGGCATCCATCATTTCTTCTGTCATTGTCATTGTTATCACCAAATTTATATAACTATTGTTATATTATATAAATTATGTTAATATATATTATTTTTTTTCGGTGCATTAATTTATCTACTCCCTGTGTGATTGGGGGGATTGAGTAATTCAATGGGGAAATAGGTTGGAGAAATAAATATGAAGGGTAAAGTTTAAATAGTAAAATAATATAACAATCGTTATATTATTGGGTGGTGACCTTTTTGGATATCTTTCGCTTATTGAAAGCTAAATATAGGTAAAATCTCCAGGTAATAGGTTAATTTCCATGATCCTCGTAATATAAAACATAATCATAAGAAAAACATTGTGGGATGTAAAAAAATAGGAAAAAAGAGATTTCAGGAGAAATGGAGGAAAAGATGATGACAGGAATAGAGAAAAAACACGGTTTAGCAACTTTAGGATTGCACGTGGGACAAGAAAAACCAGACCCCACCACTAATTCAAGGGCAGTGCCCATATACCAAACAGCCGCATATGTATTTAACGACACAAATCACGCTGCCAACCTTTTTGGTCTCAAAGAACTGGGAAACATCTACACCCGTATAATGAATCCTACCAATGATGTGTTCGAAAGGAGAATAGCTGCAATTGAGGGTGGAAACTCGGCATTAGCTGTTGCATCTGGTCAAGCTGCCACGACATACTCATTACTAAACCTCAGCCTACCTGGTGATGAAATATTATCTGCTGACAACCTTTACGGTGGAACATATCAACTTTTCAACTATACTTTCCCTGAATTAGGTAGAAAAGTTAATTTCGTTGACTCCAATAAACCCGAAGAATTTGAAGATGCAATAACCGATAAAACCAAAGCCATATTTGCAGAATCACTGGGAAACCCTAAATTGAATGTTCCTGATTTCGAGATAATTACAGACATCGCTCACGAAGCAGGTATTCCTGTAGTGGTAGACAACACCAGTGCAGTAGGCCTAGTGAAACCCATTGAACACGGTGTGGATATTACAGTACTGTCAGCAACTAAATTTATTGGTGGACACGGCACTTCCATTGGTGGTGTAATTGTAGATTCAGGTAACTTCAAATGGAATAATGGAAAATTCCCACAGTACACAGAACCAGACCCCAGCTATCATGGTTTAGTTTATTGGGACGCATTTGGGAACTTCCCAGGATTAGGTAACGTTGCTTTCACATTCCGTGCAAGAGTACGGTTACTGCGAGATCTGGGAGCTCAGGTAGGTCCTTTCAACTCATGGTTATTCCTGCAGGGACTTGAAACACTGGATTTACGTGTTAAACAGCATTCACGTAATGCATTAACTGTAGCTGAATTCTTAAAAACCCATCCAAAAGTCAGTTGGGTGAGCTATCCTGGACTAAAAGATGATTCTGCCAATGAAATAGCATCAAAATACCTTAAAAACGGATATGGTGCTTTACTCGGATTTGGTGTCAAAGGAGGTCTGGAAGCCGGAAAACAGTTCATAGAAAATGTTGAACTATTTTCACACCTGGCTAACATAGGAGATTCTAAAAGTCTAGTAATACACCCTGCATCCACCACCCACCAGCAATTAACACCTGAAGAACAGGAAACTACTGGAGTTACACCTGATTTCATACGTCTATCAATTGGACTTGAAGATGTTGAAGATATTATTGCAGATCTCAATCAGGCCCTATCTCGTATTGATATAGACGATGATGTAGATGAATAATCATAGGAAAAAATAATTCAAGATTGGACAAGTAGAAACGCTAGATTGCTGTGCAAAAATGAACAACACCTCCCTCATGGATAATTTATATAAAAAAAACGCAACGTGGTAAAAGTTATGAAAAAAGAATCTGTTGGCGTTGTAAAAACTGAATACTACAAACTATCTGATGAACTAATCTTAGATGGAGGAAATCTTCTTAAAAATGTTACTATAGCTTATGAAACATATGGGAGATTAAATAAGCAAAAAAGTAATGCTATTTTGGTCTGCCACGCCCTTTCAGGAGATTCTCATGTTGCAGGATGGTATGATGCAGATCGAAAACCTGGATGGTGGGATACTATTGTGGGACCTGGAAAATGCCTGGATACCGAAAGATACTTTATAATCTGCTCCAATGTCATAGGTGGATGTAAAGGATCAACCGGTCCATCATCCCTAAATCCTGACACCAACAAACCTTACGCAATGGACTTTCCCATAATAACCATTAAGGACATGGTTCATGCTCAAAAAAAGCTCATCGAGTATTTAGAAATCGAACAACTATTTTCAGTAGTAGGTGGGTCCATGGGTGGAATGCAAGTACTCCAATGGTGTGTGTCCTATCCTGATATGGTCAGATCAGCCATAGCCATTGCAACCACATCTTACTCATCACCTCAACAGATTGCATTCAATGAAGTAGGAAGAAGGGCCATTATATCAGATCCCAACTGGAATGATGGTGAATATTATAATGAGGAATTTCCGGACAGTGGATTATCCCTGGCAAGAATGATAGGGCACATAACTTATCTCAGCAATGAATCTATGTATGAAAAATTCGGAAGAAGATTGCAGGATAAAGATGAATACAGTTTTGACTTTACAACTGACTTTGAAGTAGAAAGTTACCTTCATTACCAAGGAAACACCTTCACCAAACGATTTGATGCCAATTCCTATCTTTACATATCTAAAGCTATTGACTATTTTGATTTAACAGAAAATGGAACAATAACACTGTCAGAAGCTTTTAAAAATGTTAAATCAAGATTTTTAGTGATATCAGTAGATTCAGACTGGTTATACACGCCAGAAGAGTCTCAGGAAATTGTAATGGCCCTTACTGCCAATGATGTTGATGTTTCATATAATCAAATCAAATCCAGCTATGGACATGATGCTTTCCTCTTGGAATCAGGTCAGTTAAACTACATAATCAACGGATTTTTCAGTGAAACCCTGGTAGTGGATGTAATGACCATCCATGCCCCAATCATACATGAAAATTCCAGTATTGAAGAAGCAGCTGGCTTCATGTTAGATGAAAGAGTCACTCATCTTCCAGTTGTATCAGAAGACTGTAGAATCATGGGAATTGTAACTGCATGGGATATTTCCAAAGCTGTTGCCCTCAAATGTGTTAAATTAGAACAAATAATGACCCGCAATGTTATAACTGCTTTTCCACATGATCCCATTGAACGTGCTGCCCGGAAAATGAGGAAATACAATATTTCGTCATTACCGGTGGTTAATGATCAGGGACTGGTCATGGGAGTGATAACCACAGACCATATCAGTACCTTAATCGCAGGAGATAATTTCAGGGAGAAATAATTAAAGGAATTGCCATGATATTGTACGATGTTGTCGAGTATTGAATAAGCAAATTGGAAGAATTTAAGTTTAGAATTTAAATTGGAAGAATTAAAGTCTAAAATTTAAAATTCAATTCACTCAACATGCAAAAACTTAAGATTGTTATATTCAAATCATTCCCATTATTGATTAATAGAAACCATTGGAGCTGATAAAAATGAGTTATATGGATCATTCTGCAACCTCACCAGTAAAATCAGAAGTTTTAGAGGCCATGTTACCTTTCTTTACAACAGAATTTGGAAATGCCTCAACATTATATAAATTGGGTAGAGATGCTAGAACTGCCATGGAAAAAGCCAGAAAACAGGTAGCATCATTGATAGGTGCTGATACATCTGAGATCTATTTTACAAGTGGTGGAACAGAATCAGATAATATTGCCATAAAAGGAACAGTCATTCCATTGAAAAAGAATGGTAACCATATCATAACCAGTGCTATTGAACACCCTGCAGTTGAAGAAACCTGTAAATATCTGGAAAAAAACGGTTATCGAGTAACCTATCTTCCAGTGGGGAAAGAAGGGATTGTTAAACTTGCGGATATTCAAGAGGCAATAACCGATGAAACTATTCTTATTACTATTATGCATGCCAACAATGAGATAGGCACAATACAACCGATTGCAGAAATTGGAAAACTGGCTAAAGAAAAAGGGATCATATTCCACACTGATGCAGTACAGAGTATCGGTAAAATAAAGGTAAATGTGGATGAGTTAAATGTGGATTTACTGTCTATTTCTGCCCATAAACTTTATGGGCCCAAAGGAATCGGTGCACTTTACATAAGGAAAGGTGTGAGGATTGATCCATTACTTCATGGTGGAGGGCATGAACGAGGGATTCGACCAGGAACAGAGAATATTGCTGGAATTGTTGGGTTAGGAAAAGCCTGTCAGATCGCTGAGGAAAACCTGGACTCAAATATAAAATACATCACATCCCTACGAGACAGACTCATTGAAGGAGTTTTAGATAGCATAGAAGCCTCCTATCTTAATGGGCATCGTACCAAGAGATTGCCCAACAATGCCAACTTCCGCTTCAGCAGCATAGAAGGGGAATCACTGGTCCTGCAACTGGATGCTAAGGGGATTGATGCCTCAACCGGTTCAGCCTGTTCATCCAAGAAGTTAGAACCATCACATGTCTTAATGGCCATTGGGCTGGAGGAAGTAGATGCTCATGGTTCACTCAGAATCAGTTTGGGCCAAGAAAACACTGAAAAAGACATTGATTATGCTATAGGTGCAATTAATGAAGTGGTTGAAAGATTAAGGAGTATGTCTCCTCTTTGGTGTCCAACCAAAGAAGGTTAATAATCAGATAATTTAACAGGTGATAATGTGTATAGTGAAAAAGTTATGGAACATTTCTCCAACCCACGGAATGTTGGTGAAATTGAAGATGCCAGTGGTGTGGGTACTGAAGGAAACCCGGTTTGCGGGGATCTTATGACCATTTATATAACCGTTGAAAATGATGTCATAACTGATATCAAGTTCAAAACATTCGGTTGCGGTGCAGCCATCGCCACCAGTAGCATGATAACAGAAATGGCAATGGGGAAAACAATTGATGAAGCATTAAAAATCACCCGTGATGATGTGGCTGAGGAATTAGAAGGACTACCTCCAGTTAAGATGCACTGTTCTAACTTGGCAGCAGATGCCTTAAAGGCAGCCATTGAAGATTATAAAAAGAAACAGTCCTGAAAATCAAAAAATTTTAATGGTTTTAATAAATGAATTTTTAACATTAATTCGTTTATTATCATTTTTTTTAAGCATTTTCCCGTACCGGAGGATTATTTTTGGCAATGTTTAAGAAAATTCCATCAAAAAGGGTGAAAAACAGTTCAAAAGACGTGATTGAGAAGATTGCCATTGATTCAGAGATAGAACTGGTTATTAATGAAGTTTTCACCAGAAAGTTTTCCATAAGCCCGGAATGTCTTCAGGAATTTGCAATAGGATACCTTTTAGGTGAAGGTCTAATAACTGCAACTGAAGATATTGATGAAATAAAGGTTTTTGACTCTAAAGTTGAGGTGAAGGTGAATCTGGAGGATTTTGACCTACGTAAAGAATTGGTAGTAGGTTCAGATTGTTTTGGGGGTTGGAGGCATAAAATAGACTTTGTGGGAGAAATTGAATCTAATTTTCAGCTTTCAAAAAAGGATTTGCTGGAATCTTTCAGTGGTCTGAAAGAAAAAGCAAGGGTTTGGAAGGAAACTGGGGGCACTCACATTGCGGGGCTGGTAAGTCATGATGGATTCATTTCTAGAGAAGATGTTAGTAGGCATGTGGCAGCAGATAAAGTAATAGGTGCTGCTGCTCTGGAAAATGTAAATTTTGGGGAGTGTTTTATGGTTTACAGTGGTCGCATGCCTGCAGATATGATGATTAAATTGGCTAGAGTGGGAATTCCAGTAATAGCATCTAATTCTGCCCCTACATCATCAGGATATGAAGTGGCATTAAAAGCAGGAATTACCCTGATTGGGTTTTTAAGGGAGAAACGCTTTAATGTTTATACTCATCCACAGAGAGTATCTATCCAATAACTTTTTTTTAAAAAATTAACAATCATTGTCAATTAACTCTGTCAGAAATTAGGATCAATATTAATAACTCAATATTGATAATATATTGAAAAATTGGAAAGATAAAAAGTATTGAATAAAAAAAACCATTAAAATGAATTTTGTTATATTAATAAAACAGTAATGATTATTTATCTTTTAATCTCTTAATAGCTTCATCAAAGAGGATCATGGATTTTTCAAGAACAAGAAGGACAGCATAATTGCAGTTGTAGCGTAAATTCACTATATTATGGCCTTTTCCATTCCTTTCAACCAGCATAAGGGGATAATTTCCACAGACCTGTGGTCTTGAATCATATATTTTACATTTATTCACATCGCTGTTATGGAATTTGCAGGGTTTATCTTCCTTAAACTGGTAATGTTCAGGGTAAAGTACGTTGGGAATTATTTCGTCTTTCAAATCAGAGTTGAATGTAAGGAGGATGTTCACTTCATCTTTGTGAATAAATATGGGGGAGGATTCCTTGCAGCATCTACCACAGTTGTTGCACCATTCAGGATGGTTATCAGCAATCTCCATATTTGATGGTCCGCCAATTGCATCTAAGCTAAGTACATCGGCAAGTTCTATTATTTCATTAAGGTCCCCTTTACTAACTCCTAATTTCTTATATTTTTTAATGGATCTTTTCTTTTTCAACCTCTTGAAAACAGCCTTTTCCAGGAGTTCAACATCCTCAAGAGAATTTTCTATTTTCTCAGATTCTAAAGCTTTTTGTCTAAGCTCCCAGAAAAGTTCTTTATCAATCAAAAGATCCCTTAACATTGATGACACTCACTTAATTTGACACTCAATTATTGGCATTGCGGGTTTTCAATTTTTCACAGGCTTCTTCTGCAGCCAGAATAAGAGGATCAGTTACCATGGAAACTGGAGGAGCATAAGAAAATTCTGTGGTAGCCAGTTCCCAGCAGGTAACACCATTTGATATTGCAAGGGACATGGTATCCACTCTTTCTGCGACTCTTTCCTCTCCGATCATCTGACAACCAATAACCTGTCCTTTGAGGTTGCATATGATCTTAACATCGATTCGTTTTCCTCCAGGATAATAACGAGCCTTACTGAGAGCTTTGATTTTTCCAGATATTACTTCGATCCCTTTTTGAGGGGCTAATATCTTGGTTATGCCCACGGCACCAAATTCAAGATCTCCAACCTTGGAAACCATGGAATTTAGGACGGGCTTAAATTTGCCACCGATACCTATGATATTTTTGGCAGCGATTTTTCCCTGGCTTACAGCAGCTGTTCCCAACATGGACTGAGTATATTCTCCGGTTATTGCATCCAAAACTTCTACACAGTCTCCAACAGCATATATATTCAGTATAGATGTTTGCATCTTTTCATTAACTCTAATAGCCATTTTACCAAGTTTGCAGCCTGCTTTTCTGGCTAATTCAAGTCGAGGTCTAACTCCAGTGGCCAATATAACCATATCTGCCTTCACGATTTTATCACCAAAAACTACCCCTTCAGCATGATTTTCACCTAAAATCTTCTCTGCAGGACGATCTAGAATTACATCAATACCCTGTTTTTCAATGTATTTTTGAACTATTCCTGCCATATCTGGATCTAAAGATCTTGGGATAATTTGTGGAAGCATTTCAGTCATAGTAACCTTTAAACCCATTTGTTTAAGAGCATAAGATGTTTCTAAACCAATTAAACTTGCACCTACCACCACTACATGTTTACTTTTCTCAGCCCACTTTTTGATTTTAAAACCATCTTCAATGGTCTTGATTTTGAAAACACCATCTAAATCTGTTCCTTCAATTGGGGGAATAAATGAACTTGCCCCAGTGGCTATAACTAGACAATCATATGGTAACTCTTTTTCATCAGAATCATCTTGGTTAATTAAACGATATTTAACCTTTTTTTCATCACTTATTACATCATATACTTCTGCTTCGGTGATAATCTCTATATCTTTTTCCAGATAATCTTCAGCTTGGTGCATGATAATATTATCAAAATTTTCCACTTCCCCACCCAAAACATAGGGTATGGCACATGGGGAATAAGCAATATGCTTTTCTGTGGTAATTACAGTTATTTCTACAGTTTTATTGCATTTTCTTATATTAGATGCTGTGGAAAGCCCACCAGCACCGCCACCGGCTATTACAATTTTCATTTTTATTTTTCACCTATGGAACTAAACTATGAAAGATATAATTATATGGACTTCATATGTAAAGTTTATAATTATAAAAACTTACCAGGATTAATTATACATAAATATATTACAACCTTAAATTAACCATGATAATTCTCCATTAACCTTTTTAATGGATAAATAGACTCGATCTTTGCTACGATTCATCATCGTGATTCCTCTTATATCAATAAATATAAAATTCAAATTATAAAAAGTTAGTACTTAATTATGATCTAAATGATTTAATAATAACTGGAATAGGTGGATTTATAGGAGAAATAGTAAAAAAGATAGAGAGAAAAAAAGGATTTTTAATAGTTTAAACATATTTTTAAAATTTTACAATTTTTTTACCAATAGTTTGGTTATAACCACCTATTTTAAATATTCAACGAGTTATGAGTTTAGAAATGGTTTCGGTAAATTTTATGGTAATTTTATAAACATGCAAATCCTGAAGTTTTCAGTATTTGGTTTCTAAAAAGGGGTAGATGGTACTTTGATTGTGACTGGAATTTCACTGCATAAATTATTTTGTTGGGTTAGGTAGATCTACATTTTGGCACTACATAAGAAGTCCTGATAAATGCATGGACTTTTTTTAGCGTTCTTTAGATATCTAACTATAATTAGATTAAATAATATTAATTTCATCCCCTACTTTGACTTTTCCACCTTTCAACACCTTAGTAAAAATACCTTCCCTGGGCATTATACAGTCTCCGGCTTCTTGATAAATAGCGCAGCGGTTGTGGCACTTTTTACCTATTTGGGAAACAATCAGTATAACCTCTTTCCCAACTTTTAGGTGGGTTTCAATGGTCAGTGATGTTAAATCAATGTTTGTGGTTGTTAAATTTTTAGCAAAATCTCCAGGTTTTACATCCAGTCCCATGTTACGCATTTTTTGAATGCTTTCTTGGGCTAAAAGACTGATATGGCGATGAGTTTCTGCAGAGCAGTGAGCGTCTCCCATCAAACCATGGTTCTTTTTTAGGATTCCTATTTTTACATTGGTTTTTTTCGTCTGTTTTTGAGGACTGGTACAAACAGCGATTATTTTCCCGTATTGAGGCATGGTAAACACAAGGTATGATTTGAATAAGAAATAAAATAATAAAATGAAATAAAAATCTTAAAATATCAACAGAGGGATGATTATTTAGGCCATTTTATCCTTATTTAGACCCTTTATTTCACATTTTTCCTGTTTTCCAATGGTCCTGTCTGTTTTTAATTTTTCCATGGCTACTTCTGCTACTCTTTCACCGGATAACAGCATTCCTCCGAAGGTTGGCCCCATTCTAGGACTTCCATAGGTGGTTGCTACGGCCATTCCAGTAACCAGTAGTCCTGGGTAGACTTCTTTGGTGTTTTCAACTATGGTGTCTTCTGATTTTTCCACCCACATTCCCTGGAAACCTTCAGCGTCAACTAAACCTCTCTCTTCCAAGGATTTAACAACAACTGCGTCGTGTCCAGTAGCGTCGATGACTATTTTTGATTCTAAGGCCACAGGGTCTACACATGTTATTGCACGGGGAAGTGCAGATACTGGTGTCCAATTTATTACAACTCCAGCAACTTTACCATCGCGGATAACCACATCATGAAATTGGGTCATGTTTATTACTTTGGCACCAGAGTCCAGCGCACTTCCTATAAGTTTAGAACAGGCGTGTGGTCCGTCGGCAACATACAGTCCGTCTTCGAATTTTTTGTAGGGAACTCCTATTTCATATAGGATCCTTTCTCCAGGTTCTCTGATGGTTATTTTGTTCATCAAGTACCCTCCGATCCAAAATCCTCCCCCCAAATAATTATTACTCTCTATCAAAAGCGTTTTCACACCATTTTCTGCTAGTCTTTTAGCAGCTATTAATCCACTTGGCCCTGCTCCAATGACGATAACATCACTTTCAATGTAATCAATGAATTCTTCTGTGAATTCAGATACAATGGCTTTAGTCACATTTTTTTCTGAAATTTTTGAAAATATTCCCATTTTTACATCTTCCTTGTTTAATCTGGTTTATTTTATCCCTGAATTCAAGGGGGACTTCACTACCTTGTTAACAATTGTTATATAACGATTGTTACATATAAAGGTGTGGTCATATAAATCAATAATATAAGTAGAAGAATTTAGGTCCTGTAAATAATATTAAATAAAAATCTATTTTAGCAGGGTACATGATTTAATAACTTTATCAAATTCACTTTTAGCATCTATCTTATCAAGGGCTTCTAAAACCCTGCATAGCTCTGCGTTAGTTTCAGGGTGCTTGGGAACTGCAAAACAATCACTATCCGGTAGAATGGATATATCATAAGTTCCAATATTCTTACCAATATTTTCAATTTCTACCTTGTCTAACCCAATTAAAGGGCTTAAAACAGGCAAAGCAACGGTGTGACGGGTAGCTAATATGTTAGGGAGTGTTTGTGAAGCAACCTGTCCTAAACTACTACCATCTATAATAGCCAGAGCTTTCTCTTTCTGGGCTATTTTTTCTGCTATTTTGTACATTCCACTTTTACATAGTACGCAAGTCATTCGGTCAGGAGCTTCATCAATACATTTGCGTAGAAATTCACCATAATCCACTTGATAAAGATTCAGTTTAGCCCCTGCAGAGTATTCTTTCAGTTTTTCATATATTTTCAAGATTTTCTCATTAGACCCTGATGTATAGGGATAATTGTTGAAGTTTAACATGGTGACACTGCACCCTCTCTTCATCATGAGAAAAGTGGCCACTGGTGAATCTATACCGCTTGAAACAAGAGCTACTACTTTTCCTTGGGTTCCTACTGGTAAACCTCCCAGTCCAGGAATTTTTTGGTGATATATATAGGTTTTATCTTGCCGAACCTCCACGAATAATTCAAAATCAGGATAAGATAGATCAACTTTGGATTGGGTTAACTCATTAACCACGGAACCACAGTATGCTGCCATTTCCTGACTGGTAAAATCATGTTCACCCACCCGCCGGCAACGGATGGCAAATGAATCTTCTGAAGAGAATGCACCATCTTCAACCAATTCAGCAATGTAAATTTCAATCAGTTCTTTAATAGAATCATGTTTAGTTTTGGTTTTGGCTGCTGGACTGTATGAAACAATACCTGGAATTTTCTTTAAAGTTTCAACTGCTTTATCCAGATCATTAGGGTAAATAAATATTCTTCCCTGTTTTAAATCTACAGGATAAGGGAGAACAGTTTTGATGTTTTCAATCAGTTTACGTTCAAATCTGCCCCTTACTTTAGGGCTTTTGACCCCTATTTCTCCATAACGAACTATTATTAATTTATCCAGCATCAAAAAACTCCTATGTGGGGAAAAAATATCAAGTTTTAGTTTAACTTTTTACCACATACTTCACAATCTGGCCTTTTGTTAGTTTTAACTTTTTCTACTGATGTGTTGAGACCATTCCATAAGAGAATTTCATTTTCTAATAATTTTCCTTGTCCAGTAATATATTTAAATACTTCAGTAGCCTGAATTATCCCTATAAAACCAGGGGTTACACCTATAATTGGAAAAACAGCCTTTAAAGGGCTTTTTGGAAATATGCAGTTTAAACATGCAGTTTTTCCAGGGATGATTGTGGTGGCCTGGCCATCAAATCCACTTACTGCACCATGGAAGTAGGGAATATTTAATTCAAAACTGGCTTTATTGAGTGTGTGTCTGGTTTCAAAGTTGTCCATTGCACCTATTATTAGATCTGCATCGCCCACCAGTTCCTTAACATTTGCATCGGTAATGGTGTCAGATATTATGTTGACGTTGATATCTGAATTTAAGTTGGTCAGAGTTTCCTTGGCTGATTCAGTTTTTTTCTGGTTGATGTCCACATCTCCATGTAGTATCTGCCGGTTTAAATTACTCAGTTCTACAATATCATGGTCGACAATTGTTATGTTTCCCACACCTGCAACCGCCAGGTATATTGATATGGGCGAACCCAACCCTCCAGCACCTGCAATAAATACCTTGGAGTTTTTAAGTTTTTCCTGTCCTTCTTCACCAAATATCATTGTTTGACGTGAGTAACGTTTTATTTCCCCATCTGTAAGTGTCATATTGTATCCTCATTACCATTTTTAACCGTAGTAACTTCTTTAATCATTGGTTATTTTCGTTTTATTGGTTAAAACTCCATCTTCGTGGATTAAGGTGTTATTTTGTTTAACCACTACTCCCTCGCGATTTATTTCAAGCGTTCTAGGAGTTTTTAACAGAAGTTAACTCGATTTCCATTTTTTTTGGTTTTTCCATAAACTAAACCATTGGCAAGTTTTTTACAGTGACATAACAATAGTTATATAACAATTGTTATGGGTTATATAGCTTGCGGTAAAAAATTGTAATTCATTTAATTGAAGTTAATTAAGAAAAATTACCAATAGAAAATTCAGTAAAAGCTGCTAGATGAGACCATCCAAAGAGAAAAAAAAGGAAATTATTAAAAAAAAAGTTTATTTCCTTGCTTTGGCTACTTTCCGGGCAATAACCAGTTCTCCAATGGCAATTAACCCTACAAAGAATTTTTCAAGTCCTCCTGTGGCCCATATTGCTTCTCCAAAGGTGGAATTTTTAATCCGTTTCTCATAGTCCTGGGCAGTGACTCTTTTACCAGTGCGCCTGCGGGTTACTATGGCTGATGCTTCCATGAGCTCATCCCAGCTTACCCCTTTGAGTTCATCGTTCATAGCTTTGAAGATCTTGTAAACTTTAATTTCATATAGGCTGGAGAGGGTTTTAACAATATCAAAGGTTCTTACCACACCTACAACAATGTCATCATCGTTAATCACTGGTATGTTAAACACTTTATATTCTGATGCTTCCAGAACTGCTAAACGTGCCGGATCATCTTCCTTAACGTGGACAATATCTTCTTTGGCGTACATCACTTCTTTAACCTTTTTTTTACCTTCCCTAAACCCACGGGTAACATCCAGGGAAGTGATCCATCCAATAAGCTTCTTTTTTTCGTCAACCACTGGTGTGGTGAATCTAAGTTTTTTCTCCATTAAAATGGATACATCTATCAGGTCATCATCGGGGGATACTACAATAAAGTCTTTGTCCATCATTTCATTAACTAACATCTTAAACCATCTCCAGTTTTAAAGCACCTACCGGGCATTTTGTAGAACAAACTTCGCATAAAATACATTTTTCAGGGTCTAAAACTACCTGGTCACCTTCTAGTTTAATGGCATCTACAGGGCAGTTTTCTTCACAGACTTGGCATTGTACACAGGTATCATGATCTATCAGGAGTTCTTTGGTCTTAATCACAGGCCCTAATTCTCTAACCAGTTCTATTGAACCCTCAGGGCAGACATTGGCACATGCCCCACAACCAACACATGTTTCCTTATCGATCTGGGCAATTCCACCCTCTGGGACTTGGATAGCTCCAGTGGGACAGAACTTCACGCAAGTGGCATATGAATCACATTTATCAGGGTCCACACGGATTTCTTTCATGCGCAGCTTACGATGGGGAACTTTAAGGTCCTTTAGGTGATATTTAACATCATCATCTTCCACATGTGTGGTGCTTTCAATCACATGTATACAACTCACAGGGCATGTTTGGGCGCATATTTCGCATTTAACACAGTTATCAAGTATTTTTGCGGGTCTGGTGGATTTAGGCTCCTCAATGGCATTTACAGGACATTCTTCAAAGCAAAGATTGCAACGGACACATTCAGGAGAGATAGTTATAAACTTATCCTCCAGGACACAGTTTTCAATTTCAACTTTAACTCCTTCACGAGCATCTTCCAAGTCCATGGATTTGAGGGCCACTTCTCCCTCCAGCACATCTTTCTTTTTTTTGAATGTCACGTCCATTTTAACACCATTTACCTTCCAGTGTCTAAATACCTTTCAGTGTCTGAATCTAAGTAATGATATTCTCTTCATGTTTTATTTTATACATTTATTTTATTTAAACCATCTTTTATTAATTTATTAAAATCATGAAATGGAGGTCATGATTTCAGTCCACTACTCCATAATTTCGTTGTAATGATTTTAATTAGGATTAATCAGATTCGTCGGTTCATAATTTTTTTATTCACCAGCATTTATTTCCAACTACCCAGAACTGATTTTGATGGAAGGCCAGTGGTTGCACCAAGTTCCTGTACGCAGCATGATGCAACAAAGTTTCCTAACATTGCTGATTCTTCAATGTTTTTACCTTCGAGAAATCCGTATATGAATCCTGAATTAAATGCATCTCCTGCACCAGTGGTGTCCCGACAATCTACACCAAATGCATCCAGGAGGTATGTTTTAATACCATCTGTAACCAGACAACCCTTTTTACCCTGTTTAACTACTATAATTTCAATTCCATAGTTTAATAGAGTGTTGATTTGAGGGTCATGCCCTTTTTTTGAGCGTAATAGAAGATTTAATTCGTTCTGATTTATTAAAAGAATATTGGTTCTTTGAAGAATTTTTTGCAGAACTTTAAGACCTTTAGATGCATAGATCATTCCGGGATCAAGACTCACTGTAATCTGGTTAGGTATGTTCTCCAGTAATTCTTCCTGTGCTTCTATAGATTTCCCTACAAATGAAGTAAGATGCAGTAATCTGGTATTTGATGCGTATTCTAAATCTATCTCAGGAGTAGTGATGCTGTCATTCACTCCGGGGTCAACATACAATGCTCGTTCACCTTTTCGGTCAACATAACCGTGAACAGTGCCACTTCGGCCACCAGAACTTTTTATGATGCCTTGGATATCCACATCTTCATTTTTGAGGTTGTCAAGTAGGGTTTCTCCTTCCCGATCACTGGCTATTTTTCCAATAAAACCGGTGTCCAGACCCAATCTTGCCAATCCTATAATGGTGTTGGCAGCTGATCCTCCACAACTTTCGTGTAAATTTTTTATTTGCCCTTCCTCCTCTTTGCAGGCAATCCTGTTAACCTGAAAAAGCCGGTCTAGATTCAATGCTCCAAAACCCACCACATCCAGCTTCATGGAAACAACTCTTTAAGATAAATCTTATAATCTCCTAACTGTCCACCGTAATTTCCAGCTGAAATTCCAAGAACACCGTTATATTCCAGTAAAACATGTATCCCTATTTTCATGGCTTTTTTAAGACTTTCCATATCAAGACCATTTAAAACAATCTCAGGGATATACTCAACACCCTCTGGAACCATGGAATCTGCACCTAAAACATGTTGCAGGGTGGGGCAGTAGGGGTGGTTGGTGGTTGGTCCAATCCAGGGATAGTTGGTTTCTGGTTTGGATGCTGCTGAACAAATATCAAAGGGAGTAATAACTCCTTCCACAGCTTCAATAGCTTTCAGAGCCGCTCTACCACCTTCCAGCACATCTTTTTTGCTGTTACAGAAGTACCAAAAGTTTGCCCCCATGATTCCTTTCATGTATCCTAATTTTTGTTCTATAAGGAAATCTGGTATGGCAATGGGCACCACAATCATATGTCTACCATATAATTCGTCTTTCCATTCATAACCATCTCCGCAGTGGCCTACATTTTTCATGGTGTCAATATAGCCAACTGGATTGATGGATGCATCAAAGACTGATGTGAATGGTTTAACCAGTATATCTTGCCGTATACGATAGGAGAGTTCAACTTCGAACCTTTCAGGATCTTCTTTATCATACCAGAATTGTAATATAACTCCATTTCTACCATCAGGAGTCTTATCTTCAGTTAACCAACATTCGATTCCGCCTTCTACACGTCCAATCACGGTTCCTGGCGTGGAAGTTGCATCATATGCGGCTCTTTTCAGTGTTTCTTCATCATCAGCAGTAACTATGACTCTGCAGCAGATACCATTAAATGCCTCAGCATAGGTGTCTACTATTTTATCCAATGGTGATTTGAGATGAGAAGTGTTCATTATCCTAATCCTCCTATTGATTCTCCTCTAATTTCTTTACGAAACTTTTCACTATCTTCTGTTAACTCTTTTAGATTTTCAGGAGTAACTAGTTCCAGCCTTGTGTTGGTATTTTTCAATTTAGAGATTAATTCTGGGTTAACATCATACTTTTCCAGTGTTTTATCAGGGTTATCATTGAATGAACTGACAAATTCCATCACCAACTTACTGTTATATTGGTAAAACAGACTTGCTATTATAGAAGTTATGACTGTATTATCTGTGATAACTGCAATAGAAGCCTCTTTAACTGCATATTCATTACCATTAAATGAAACAGCCATGCCTCCATGTTCTCGGGCATAGCGAAGTGGTTCCACATCGGTGATACTATCTCCTACATACATCAAATTATGGGGTTGGAAACCATGCTTATGGATAATATCTAAAACAGCCTCTTTTTTAGCTTCTCCACCTACAGGTTTCACATCATGAAACAGGGAACCAATTTCCATTTCAGGGATTTTATCCCAGAAAATACGTTCCAAATTATCAAAATCAGGGTTATTGATGATGGATAACTTAAATTTTTTAAGTTTAATCACATCTTCTTCACTCAAAGTATGGTTATCCAGATTCAGACGGGTGCAGTAACAGTGACTTAAGGGGAAGTGAGTTAAATCACACAGGGCCTTGATATAATGTTCATAGCTGGTGCTGACAATGAATGAAGGCATGAGGTTATTCACCAGACCCAGAGTTTCCTGGGCACCAGGGATGAGCAAAACATTTCTCGATGAAAAATCTTCCATATTTTGATTGGTGGCACCATATGCCTTTAAAAATGGCAAAATCAATTTTAAAGTATCACCAGCATTATATCCTGGCCTTTTAACTTCATCAACTAATATATCATCGTAACGGCTGATAATCTGGAAGAATTTTTCACCATCTTCAATAAAATGACCAGCCAGTTCAAAAGCATTATCATTGATTGATATAGGTCCTTCACAGTCAGAAACAAAGAATTTATTACTCAATTCACATCCTCCGGGGGTGTTCAAACAATATGAGTGTTTAAAACCATCAAAACTACATAGTTTTATTATCTTAAGTGAATTAAAATATTATTGGACTAAATATTTAAAATTAATTAAAATATTATTTTAATTCGCAGATTATTTTTCATGGAGTTCAACTGCCCGGGTAGGGCATATACGTTGACATTCTCCACATAATATGCATTTGTCCTGATCAACCACTACCTGGTCATCCACCATGTCCATGGCATCCACTGGGCACTTGTTCACGCAAACTCCACATCTTTGACAGGACATACTGTCTATAATCACTTCACCCTCTGAGGGACCGGTGATCTTACGCCTTTTAAAGAGTATGTGACCATCTTCCACCTGGAACAATTCTTCTTTCAGAGTGATTGCCTGGAACGGACAGGTTTCCACACATTGACCACAGTAAACGCATTCTTCTCCCACATGCACCGGTGAAGGCATCTCCAGTTCAATACAGTCCACTGGACACTCTTTAATACAAGCCCCACAGCCGATACACTCTTCTTCAGAAACATTGATTACTCTATGGGGTGAGGTGGCATGGATTATTTCTCCCAGATCTTCAACATCAAGTTTGCCATCCATCAAGGCTTTGATTTCTTCACTGACCAGTTCAGTGACATCCTGGGTGAACTCCTCCTCCTGATGACTGTAACTTACCTCACGGGTGATCTTGTTTAAAATAGAATCGATCTTAACTGTTTCACGAGCAAGTTTCTCACTTTCCTTTTCCAAAAGCTCTGAAGCAATTTCCATGGTTTTTATCTTATTATATCCTTCATAAGCTCGTTTACGTGATGAATATTTAATTGCAGTGGATGGACAAACATTCATACACTCCTCACATCGGGCACAATAAGATGGATTGATATAAGGAAGTTTACTCATCTTATCCACGTTGATAGCTCCTTTAGATGGGCAAACCCTGGTACAGGTCATACAGCCAATACATTTGTCATGGTTAACTACTATGGCTTTACCTCCCACCACCGAGCGGGGTAGAATTTCACCATATTTAATGGCTTCAGTGGGACAAACACGGGAACAGTAACCACAGCGCACACATTTATCCTCATCAATCTCACTGTGGGCTTCTTGATTCCCTGAACTAACTAAATGTATAGCTCCAGTACGACAGGCATCCACACAGGCACCGCACTGCCTGCACAGTTTGGTGTTGATATTTGGAACATTTTCTCTCCTTGGTTTGGAAAGGGTGGTTTCCATGGTGATGGCATCATATGGGCATGCTTCCCTGCACAGAATACATCCAAAACATTTATCATCAATTTCAATGTGATTATCCGGAGGAACTTCATGAACAGCATCTACTGGACAGGCCTTAAGACAGGGCCTATCAGTGCAGGAGGCGCATTTATCATGATCTACCTCGTATTCTACTTCCACATCTCTGAGTGGTTTGTAGATCTTCTTGGTTTCCTCTGATTTTTTAGAAGTATCAGTTGTGCTGGTCATTTTAATCAGCTCCTATAGGTAACTGAGATGCCTTAACAGTAATGTGAATAACTCCATCTTCCAGGGAAGTAGGATCCAACAGAAATCTGGACACAAAATAACCTGCAACCCCAAATGGACAGGTCTGATAACAGGTACTGCAACGGAGACATTTCTTGGTATCCCGTTTAATCACATTTTCTTTTTCATCATAGGTTATGGCTCCAGAGGGACATTCATCAACGCATAAACGGCATTTTTTACACTTATCCTCATCCCAGGTCACAATCCGCAGTTTCAGGCGGTCGGTGATCTTCTGGAAAGTATCCAGTATCAATTCATCATTGGCCAGTATGGATCTGGCACGTTCCACCAACTCAGTGATGGATAGATCGAATTTGTAAACTTCTTCATCTGATAAGTGAGTTATATCATCTCTTTTTCTTTCTATGGATTCTTCAAGAGTGTTAACCACCAGATTAATAATTTCCTTCTGTTCCTGAATGTGAGATATGAAGATGCCTTTCACAGCCCCTTTTACTGGACAATTGTTCAGGCATTCCTCGCAACCGATACACAGGGACTGATCAATAATAATTTTATTGTCTTCTTCATATATGGCGCCTGGAACTGGGCATGCTTTCAGACATTTCTTACAACGGATGCATAGGTAATCATCAATGACAAACATGCGATCTGTTGGTAAGATGGTGAACTCTTCTCTTATGAGATGATTTTCACCACAGGTGATAGTTTTAGGAACAGTGGGACAGACTTCAGCACAGAACCCGCAGCGGATACATCCCCTGTGGTTGATTACAGGGTAGGCTTTACCTTCTTCTTCAGCTGTATCCTCACTCCGCACCAATCTTATGGCGTTAGGTGCTGGACAGGCTGCAGTACATGCACCACAGGATATGCAGTGCTCAGGGAATACTTCAGGAAAATCACGGAACCTATCAGGTGTTTCCACAATCTCAGGGTTGGTCCTGGCTACTGCAAAACTTTCAGCCCATGATTTCCGGGCAAATTCGTAAAGATACCAGATTAATGATGACATAAGGCATCAACTTTGTTTAATTGTTTGATTTGGTGTAAATATGTTCATAAATTGTGTGTGGGCAATTATTTAAGATATTTAACGTTGTGAAGTCCATCAAATTCCTTTTTTTCTCCTTTCTCATTCAGAATGACCACTCGTTCGGTGCAGGCAACACAGGGATCCACACTGGCATAAGTGGCAACAGCGTCGGCCACTGTGGCCACATCTTGTAACATGTACTTACCACAAACATCGATGTTCATTATACTGGGGGTTCTGATGGAAATATTCTTTATAAGATTCCCATTAGTTTCAACAAAGTAGCTGACTTCTCCTCTAGGAGCTTCATTTCTCCAATCAGTGTATCCAGCAGGAATATCGATTTTTGTACGGACGTCTCCTGGAGGGATGTTTTCAACGATCTGTTTGATGATTTTTATGGATTCTCTGATTTCATCAAAACGGTTCATGGTCCGTGCATAGTTATCTCCTTCTTTTCTCCAGATCACTTTCCAGTCGAATTCATCCTGGTAGGTGTGATGATCTTCTCGCACATCATGTTTCAAACCAGAAGCTCTGCCAATGGGTCCCACAGCACGACCTTTAATGGCATCTTTTTTACTCATCTTACCTACATCTCTGGATCTGAGACTTACAAGCGGACCTTCATCAAACATTTCCACGTATTTGTCATATTCATTTTCTAAGTTGGTGATGATCTGGTAGATACTGTTGAGGTGTTTTTCCTCAGCATCCATCCTGACTCCACCAACCACATTCCAGCCCATGTTCACCCGGTTGCCGGTGAGTAACTCGATTGCATCCATCACTGGCTCCCTGAGGTGTAACATGTACATGAATAATGTTTCATGTTCAAGGGCTTTGAAGTAAGTTGAGTTAGCAATGAAATGACTCTGGATCCTGTCCAGTTCATTGGTTAGGGATCTTAAATACTGAGCCCTTAATGGTACCTTTTCTCCAGCAATCTTCTCAAAGGTCTCTGCAAAGGTCTGAGTGTGGACATATGAACAGATACCACACACTCGTTCTGCTAGGAATATTCCTTTTTGCCAGGTTTTACCCTGCATTACCCGTTCTATGCCGCGGTGAACGTATCCATAATCGATTTCGGCACTTATAACTCGCTCACCCTGTGTTTTCAGTTTCAGGCGTACAGGTTCTTTGAGTGCAGGGTGTATAGGTCCTATCGGAAGTATCATGGTTTTTTCCTCCCTTTGGCTGCAATGGCATCAGGTCCCACAGCCAGAATAGCTGCTAATATCTCTGAAGGTCGTGGTGGGCATCCAGGTATTTCTGCATCCACGGGTATAAAATCAGATACAGGGGCGTAGACACTGCATCCCTCTTGGTTGAAAACGTCTCCGGTAAGTGGGCAGTTTCCTATGGCCACTACAACTTTAGGTTCTGGGGCTTTGGAATAGATTCTCTGTAAGTTTTCTTTCCACTGTTCAGTCACTGCCCCTGTCACCAGTATCACATCGGCTTCTCTGGGGTTGTTGTGAACATAAATACCATACTGTTCTAAATCGTATCGGGGTGATAATAATGCTACTACTTCAATATCACAGCCATTACATCCTCCCGTGTTAATAAGGCATACATGTATTGAACTTTTTCTTACAACGTCTTTAAGACCATCTAACATTGCTTTACCTCTATTTATCTCATTAGATATTCAAGTAGATCTTTTCGGCCATCTTTGATGGCTTCTTCGTAAGATTTACCTTCTTTAAGTATCTCATCAGCTATTTTATTTTTAATTTGTTCAGTTTCTTCATCTGTAAGGATGTTCATCACATCTGAAAACCAACAAAGCTTGAGATCGGCGTGAATTTTTTCTTTGATGCAGGGACGTTTTGAGGATTCAAAACGGGGATGTAAAGCCTCTAAACTAGCCATATCCAACCTTTTTATGAGAATATCCTCTAATTCTTCTTTGCTGATGCCAAATTCCTTTGAAAATGGTTCGATTATATCAACACGCCATCGGTAACTTTCAATGATGCGCATCTTCATAAGATGGAGCACTTCATCTTCGTGGGAGGTGTTTTCATCATCTCTTCCAATGTTTTGGTTATTCAAAGGATCACCGTCCTCGTTATCCAGATGATTCCGGCAACTATAATACCGATAAAGGTTTCATTTCTACCATAACCTGGCCTCATTCCTAGTACCATTGACAGCAGGAAAATACCTATGGTTATGGTAATGTATGTAGGGATGAAAGTGATCAATATGCTGTTTAAGACCAGGGACCAACCTACCACAGCTAGCACCAGGGCTATCATATCAATTTTGCCAAGGGCATAGGGTGCTTTGTATTTACGGTAACTGAGTACCAGTCCTAGTAGGGATCCCAGTACAAATGAAAGTATGTAGAGGAGATAAATTGTTTCATTCATTAAATCACCATTTAAGTGGGACGGTAAAGGTATATGAAGGATGCTATGAAAGCAAGGAGGGTAATGATCATTGCCCAGTTTTCGGCATTCTCTGTGAAATGAATTGCTCCCTTCTTGTTAAGCAGATAAGTAAGAATCATTAACAAGAACACTGCCACAGTGAGGGGTAAAACAATGTTCCATTGTAATATTACAGCTAATCCACTGGCTAAAACACTTCCAAAGGCTGCCAGGGTCATCAGGAACAGTGTATCTTTTTCTTGTATTTCCATTTTTGATTCTCCATTTAATATAGTAAAAGTACCAGGGATCCTACAATTCCAATTAGGGCAAAGCTAACCTGGGTCATTATGGAATGGTTGGGGTTTAAGATAGGTGTGGTGGCATTGATAAAGCCCACAATGGTTGATAATGCAAGCATACCCACCAGGTACCATAACGGACTTAGACCTCCAATGAAAACTGTTAAGAACACCCATAGGAGCATGTACCATGCTATTGATTCAGACATCATTAGGTAACCACGGAGCAATCCGAAGTGCTCTGTTTCATATCCTGAAATGATGTCTTTTCCTTTGGTTATGGCGAAAGGAGAGTATGGGGCTTTAGATAAGATTAACACGAAGAACATGGCTGCTGCCAGGGGTATGCTGTATATTAATGGTCCATTTGCAGCTTGGTAGCTGATGATTTGTGCTATGTTCATGGTTCCAGCTTTGAAATAAATAATAATGAGAACTGCAAAGAGAGGTACTTCAGCTGCTGCTGAGAAAACTGCTCTCACACAACTTAATTTACCATAGGGTGATCCAGAGGAGGATCCTGCGTTATGTTCCACAATTTTATGAATGGCATATATGGCGAATATTAGTAGAAGTGAGCCTTGTGTCACAGGTCCTACTATGATTGCTGATACCCATATGACACATAACATGGCAGTTATTGCTATGTAAAAGGGCATTGCTGCTGTTTTAGGAAATGTTGATTCTTTGATAAAGAACTTGAGTGTATGCAGAAGGTGCTGAATGATAGGTGGCCCTGGTCTCATTTGTATTCTGGCCATTATCTTTCTCTGCAGTCCGAAAAGGACACTTCCCACCAGAAATGCGATGAGAACGTTCAACAGAATGTTTGCCATTAAGTTCAATATGATCACCGATAATTTAATCCTTTTTTTGCGGTTAATTCTTGTTTGGGGTTAATTATTCGTAAATATTGTTTAAACTCTTAGGGGTAAAGTATTCTGGGTTAATATCCAATAAATGGCTCCCTGTTTTTGTCTTCTTCATCTTCTTTAGGTCCTCTTTTCATTACTATCAACCCAAAAGACAGTATTCCTGAAGGTATGAATATAATGGAAATTGCATAAACTATCCATGTAGGCGGATTGAACAGGAGAGCGTATATGATTCCTGCTATTGATACTATAAATATTAAATAACTTGATATTTTTAGTTTATCCATTATTTTCACCAATTTTCATATGATATTATTAAAACGGTTTGTTTATGATGAGCAATATTTCAATCACCCTAATAATTACCAGTAGGGAGCTTAAGTGTATGATAAGCAAGAAAGGTGAACCAGGGGTTCTGAACATTTCTGCCTTGGTGGCATAGAATGGTGCCACACCAGTTTCACCTGCAACTCCCAAAAATAAAAGGAGTGAACCAAAGATCATCATTAAGGTGGTAGGTATATGTGTGATTTCCAAGAGGCTGATGGTACCTGTTGATGCCAAAATCATGGCTGCTCCTCCAAAGAGGGGTAAAACTGCTATCATAGCCACTAATCCGTACTGGAATGCAGCATCTAATACATCAATCTGTTTTACAGCGGCAACTATTCCTATGTTAACGATACCAATAAGACACACAAATAATGTGAAGTTGAAAAGGTCTCCGGTGATCATGGCACCGGCGGTTGCCAGACCACATATGATGGCCAGGAAACGTCTGATCTTGAATTCGTCCTTATCAACCTGGACTTCCCGGTCTTTAAGGGTACCTACACCTGCTTCAACCTGGGTTTCAGTTCTGCTTATGGCAATGAGAGTAGTGAAGGCCAGTGCGCTGGCGAACATGAACAAGTTAACAGGGGCCAGATAAAGGACAATATCTCCTAGGGGAATGTAACCCATTAATTGTTGGCCCAATATGATGATATCCATTTTTATTACTCCTTACTACTCTTTTTATTTTTTATTGAATTCTTCACGACCTATAACACCTATTAGACCTGCTTTAAATGCAACTTTGATGAAAACACCGAATGCTGCCATGAACAATGCCAACAACCAGTATTGTGGGAATACAAAGAACACCATGAATCCTATTATCCAAAGGCACCATGCAATACCAGATACTCCTGCTATGCCCTCCCAAGTGTCTGATGGGACTCCGCGCATCCTTTTGGAAATGATATAAAATAGTATACCTCCTCCTGCTACTGCCCCTCCTGTAAATCCTGATAGGAAGGCTCCGTATGCTATTAAGATAATTGCTAAAAATGTGGGGGCAGTGGTCATTACCTCCATATCCATTGACGTGGGTAAGGGGATTAATTCTGCTGTTTCTCCCTTCTTCCTCATCTCCCTGCTCATGAGTATTTCAGATATGGCCAGTATTTCAGCAAGTTCAACCACCAGCCCGGGTAATATGAGGGCTTCAGCAAGATCGGTTCCAACTGCAGCCACCAGTATCAACATTCCAATCCCCACTATATCAGTTAGTATAAGGGCGCTTAAATCATTTTTTTGGTAGGCAATAGCCATTAAACCGATGATACCCACGATTAAGCCGGTGAATATGGCTGGAACGTATAGAGAAACTACGATGGGTGATACAACAGTGGGAACAAGAACTGATGCACTCATTCTTCCTCCCTCCTTTTCATGGTAAAGTGCAGTGCCACCCATGATGCCACCACAAAGGCCATCATAAGAATACTGGATTCAAGTATGGTGTCAAAACCCCTGGAATAATATAATATCTCATCTATTAACCCACCTGGGGATGAATATATGGATGTACCATAATAGATAGTGGTGGCACTGATTCCTATTGCGATAGGGGATAAATAGCTAGTTACCATTCCTGATTTCTCTGAGAATTGGGGATACTGAGATTTTACAATTCCTGGTTCTTTAAGGGGCACACCACCGCGATCATAGGGAGCTAATGGATCTTTTTCATCTATCTGCAGTTGTGGTGTTGGCCGAGGATATAGTTGATGATCGTTAAGTGCCAGGGGCATGATAAAACCTGCCAAAAGCAAAACTCCCAGAATCACAGAGTAAAATCTCGGAATCCTTTTAGGGTTGGCCAGGGAATTCCATAATCTGCCTATTCTGCTCATAACTCTGCCCCCATTTCTTCTAGTCTAACAATGGCCCTGAGCAAGATCATGGTTATGATGGCAGTAGCTGCAATATAAGTAATCAGGGCAATGGTGTGGTTATAGGTTAAGAATATGAGTGAAACTCCTACTGCGGCTATTTCTGTGTTCAATGCCCTTACTAGGGGGTCTTTAACTCCAGGGCCTATGGCAGTACCAAGACTGCCCAGTATGGTCAGTACCACACCGGTATAAAACCATATGTAAATATCAAGCAAGGTTCCCTTCCTCCTGGGATTCTTGATTTTTTTTGCGAACCTCATTTATTTTGATAATTGCAATTAACAGGATAACAGTGGAAATGGGGTCGAAGATTGCCGCAGCCATGGCAACATCCAGATATTTGGCTGCCACGATCATTCCTATGAATCCTCCCTGGAGAAGTGCGAACATGATGACCTTGTCCAGGGGCTTTGCTAGGGCGATGATCCCGGCAGCTCCGATTAGAGTAAGTGCTGCTGATATTGTTGTTAAGTTTATAAAGTCAAGGTACATTTTATTCCACCATGATCTCTTCTTTTACCCTTCCCAGAGAGTAAGCAATGGCATTGGAGCTGAGGGTAGATGTTATGAAAAAGGTTATGGCAATGATTGCTCCGAAGGGTGTTTGTATGTATAAAGCCATAATTGCAGACATGCTGAAGCCGATGACGTTAAGGCAAAGAAGCCTTTCCTCACGATTTTGAGCTACAAGCGTGCGCAACGCCATTAATACAACTATTATGCCTAATATTTCGATCAACATGATTTAGCACCTAAGTTAACTTGGTGTATCTCCCCATCTTATGAGCCAGTTTTCCCAAAAGCCGGGAAGCCCCTGTCTGGTAAAGGCCCTGAATGGTTAAAATAGCTAGAACCATTCCGACAATGAAAAATTCTGGTTTAAAGCCGATAAATGATGTTAAATAAATGATTACAGTAATGCTGAGGGCTCCGGTGGTACCGGCATATCCAGGGTCAGCGCATATCCTGTTTCCAAAGTACACTAAAACAGCAGCTACTAACCCTCCTTCTGGAGTGCCTATGGCATAACAGGCTATGGAAGCCAGTAATGTACCAGCAGAAGCATCAGGTGAACATACTATGTTTCCCTGGAAGAATCCCCCTGACAGATCTCCCCCTCTTTTTTTAACTGATCGGCCAATAACTTCGGCTCCCTTCACTCCTGGTGATTCTGGGAGTCCCATCCAGGTATCTATTAACACAAAGTTCAACCAGCAAATAATAGCAGCCAGCAAAATACCTAAAATTTCATTCATAGGGGTTCCTCCGATTCTGGTCTGGGAACAAGTTTTTCTAAAATAAATTTGGCAAATAAGGCGGTAATAATTCCAGTTATTAATGCAACGATATAACCCTGGTAACCCAATTCATACAGCATGGCATAGAAACCTATAGCCAGCACAGCCGTTGGGAAAACAGCACTGATAGTCCAGGAGTCTCTCATTGGTTTATCTGGAAGTAAAGGTAGTCTTAATACCAGCCCAAGTATTAATGCAACACCCAGAGCAATAATATAACTGAACACATTAGCATGAATAATCATGATAAATAGGTGGTCTCCTTTTTGTATATAAATGTTTTTACTTAGGGTCATTTCAGCAGGATCATCAATTAATGATGTGGTCATCAATTTATAAGGTCATTGATTGATAATAATACATTTTACTCCATTATCATGCTATTTTAGAAGGTTCAATAGATCTTTAAGACTAAAATATCCTTGTTTTATATCTTCAATTGAACTGTTTTAAATCTTTCGTTCAATCTTTGAACTACCTTCTTTTAAGGAATTTAAGAATAATTTTATAGAATTTGTCAGCAGATTCTTCTAAAATTTGGCAATCCTTAATAAATTCATAAATTTATCTTCATTAATCACACGTCATTAGTTTAGACTATATTTTTTTGTATATTGCCACAACACCAAATGTTTTGATGATATGGTAACCTTCGATCTTTGGATGGGGGTTACTTGTTGAATCAATATAGTACTCCACATCAATTTCTTGAAGGTGATCTTCAAATTTCTCCTTAGTTTTATATATTGTGGGGGAACCTGGGCTGATTTGTTTTTTAAGATACCAGTTAACTGCGTTTGGATAATCAGAACATATAACCTTATCTTTGTAGTCAGGATCATAATTTTTAATCCATTGGCAGGCATGATCAATATCTATTGTAAAAGCTTTTTTCGGGGTATGACCAATATATGTGGCGGTGGAGCATGATAAAAATATCATAGCTATGAGTAAGCAAATCAACCCTGGTTTAAAATTCTTATCTTTTATTTTACTCTTGAATTTACGGATAAATTCACTCAAACCCAGGACAATGAAGTATGCAAGTGCTGGGGCCATGGTGATAAAGTATCTGTCCACCTTTAAAGGTAGAGTACTTTGGAAGATTAAGAAAGCACCAAACCAAGATAAAAACATAAAATCCAATTCAAGCTTTTTTTGATCATAAACAGCATTGCTTTTGATTAAAATCATATATATAGCATACAAGAATGCAAATAATATGATTTCACTTAATGTAAAGTATTGATAATAGAAACTAACCACCATTAAAATAAACAAAACTAAAATGAGCCCTATTTTGATTACAATACCAGTACGCAATATTTTTCTATCTTTAAAATTTATTTTTGCACCGAAAATCCTGTGAATGTAAAAAATTATACCAAATAGCACGATTAATGATAGGAGATATGCTAATAATGTTGGCACTCCTTGAGAAGGGTTCAAGATCTGTTGATAAAATCCCTGAAATGGGCCAACTGAGATGTAATTCAATAAATTCTGGATGTAATATAAAATGTTGGTGTTATATGCAACATCATTGGCACCTGTGAATGAAGATGAAGCAATTGAAGCAAATAAACTGAAAATGGAAGCTGCAGTTTTTAACTTAACAAAAAAGTAGATCAGGGCAGTTATTAGAACTACTAACTCTATACTGATGCCAAAAACAATTTTTTTAAGAGTTTCCATCTTTTTTATATGGTCTTTGTTAATTAAAAGGTAAAGGAATATGGGGAGAATGATAAGACCAGAGGTATATCTCGTGAGGAATGCCATCATAAATGTTGGTAAAACAAGATATAAGTATCTATAATCCTTTTTTAATCCAATAACTAAGAAAAATAGGGTCCAAATTGAAAATGAGATTCCTGGGATATCGATACAGCCACTAACTGCCCATGAAAATACAATCGGGAAAGAAATAAAGATTAAACAACCGGTTAAACTTCCAATAGCATTAAATCGTTCTTTTAAAAGGAAATAAAGCCCAATTACTCCTATCATGAATATAATCGCACTTATTATGAAAATAGCATTTATTGAAACATATCCCATTCTAAAAAAAAGAGAGGTTAAAAATGGAATCATTGGGGCAAGATAAATAATGGTGTTTTTGTTTGCTGCGCCCATCCCAGCAAAAATAATGGCATTATTCAAATAATTGTAAACGTCCCAGTAGGGAACACCTATCTTCATCTGGGCACTGAGAAGATAAGTAGTCAGTACTACGGTGATTAAGATTAGGATAAACAGGGGGTTAATGCATATTTTTTTAAGGCTTTCAAAGATGCCCCTCTTTTTATTGTTTCCTTTATCCAATTAATCACCCATTAATTTTAAAATTCGACAAGTTTAATTCTATTTGACAAGTCATTTCTAATTTTAAAAGAGTTATAGGAGTTATAAAATATTAGGAAGTTCTAAACTTCTTTAACTTGTTATTTTATTTTGCAGTGATTATTTATTTTTTAGTTCTACGGTTATCGGCAAAAAATTCCATGGTTTCCCTTAACTCATCACTAAAATTACTTTGTGGATTAAAACCAAAAGACCTTGCCTTTGAGGTATCAGCCAGAGAATGTTTTACATCACCAGGTCTGGGATCATCATAAATTGGATCTATATCTTTCCCCACTGCCTGGTTTATTTTATCAACAAGCTCGTTGATTGTAATGTTGTTTCCTATGGAAATATTAAACACTCCAGTGTAATCTGATTGGCACGCCTTCAAATTAGCATCCACAACATGTTTGACGTATATGAAGTCCCGGGTCTGCTCACCATCACCATATATAACCGGCCTCTCATCACTTAACATGGCATTGATGAAATGTGGAATCACCGCAGCATATGCAGAATTAGGATCCTGTCTCGGTCCAAAAACATTAAAGTATCGGAGGGAAACTGTAGGTAAATTGTAAATCTCATTAAATAACTGACAGTACATCTCGCCAGTTGCCTTACTAAGAGCATATGGTGAAATCGCCTTAACAGGATAGTTTTCTGATAGGGGGAAGTTTGTATTATCCCCATAAACAGCTGAAGATGAAGCAAAAACAACCTTCTGAACATCAACTTCTCTGGCAGCCAGAAGAACATTCAGGGTACCGGTAATATTCACCAAGTTGCATTGAAACGGATCCATGACACTAGCTGGAACACTAGTCATAGCCGCATGATGAAAAACATAGTCACAACCTTCAAAACTTTTTTCAAGATCAATTGTTGTGATATCCCCTAATTCAAGGTGAATATTGTCTGTTTCAATGTGTTCGATGTTTTTAACACTACCTGATGATTCATTGTCCACAATAACAACTTCATTTTCCTGGCAGAGTTTCTCCACAAGGTGGGATCCTATGAAACCAAGCCCTCCTGTGATTGCTACTTTTTTATTCTCTATTACTTTTTTGTTTTTCATTTAAACCTCTTTTAATTAATTAACCATTAAAATTGATTAACTAAATTTCCAGAAAATAAAATTCTTCATTACCTTCTGGGCATCAAATAAATTTTTTCCACTGTTATGTCACATATATCTGAAGGTAAAGATATCTGTAAACATTTTCCGTGTCTGGTAATTTATATAACTTAAATTCAAGTTTTTCTTCTCCAGCAGAACCTGCAGTAAATTCAAATGGTATCTCCTTTTTGTCATCGTTGTTTAAAGTAATATTTTCCTCTTTTAATATCTGATTTCCTTGTGTTATTTTAATCAGATAACTGGTTGTTTTATACTCATGGTTAACCACACACACAGTGAGATTAGCTGGTTCTCCCACACTAAGGTTTGTGGGATAATTAATAGCTTTTCCATCTCCATCCAATATAAAAAATTCTGTGAACTTTTCAGATGGTGTGGGATTTAAAGTTATGTTAAATATTCCTATTGTCCCGATAATTAGAATAATCACAATTACTGTTGCAATAGTTCGATCGATATTCATTAAGGTCCTTCCATATTATTTTTGATATGAGTATTCTTTGATCAATATAATTGTCAACATTTAGGTATAAACAAATACCATTTATATTCTATCCAGTATTTGGTTCGTTTATCCAACAAATTATCATAAACAAGTTAAGTTCATGACTCATAAAATAATAATTTTCTCATGATCTCAAGTGGATTATTATTGAGTAAAAAATGGAAAAAAATTAAAAAAAACTTTCAAAAACCGCCAAAAAATCATCGACCTCTACTTTTTGGTGATTTTTTGATTTTATGGGCGTTATATCTTAAAATGGCAGCTCAGCATATCTTTGTTTAAGAATCCACGTGCTTGTATTCCAGTTTTTTATTGTTCCTAAAGTATTCCTGTAACTGGTACCATCCGCATTGTACCATTTACCATTTATATAGAACTGTGCAAACACATGACCATACCATTGTCCACTTGTTGTGAAATAACAGTTTCCATGCACATATCTTGCTGGTACTCCCACGGCTCGGGCCAGAGCAATCATTAAATGTGTAGTGTCAACACAGTTACCTGCTCCTTTATTTAAAGTTCCAACAGCACCGTACTTGGTATTGTAGTAAAAAGAATAGTTAATGTTATCTCTCACCCAAGTAAATATGTTGTCTGCCACTTCCCATACACTATTACCTCCGGATGCCAGTTTATAAGCAAGAGATTCAATTGCTGCGTTATCGCACTGACAGTTCTTAGTGGGTTGAATGCAAATAAGTAAACTAGAAGGTACATTGTTTAATTGTGGAAGTATTATAGAAAACCAGGATTGGACTGCTACAGAATCAGGTAATTCTCCATTCTGATCATAATAAGACATTATTTTGGAGAACGTGTAAATCATATTATGGTATCCGAAGTATGTTCCAAAGCTGCTGTAAGAAGAATAGTTAGGTGCTTCCCAGTAACGTTCCGTATACCTTTGAACCCTTCCAGCAATATCCGCATATTCATCTAGATCCATTTCTCCACTACTTTGACTATCACAAGGAGAATCCGCAGATGCACAGTAATTATAATAAACCGATCCTACCGTGTTATTATTGATATCAGTCACAGCAGTAGTTAATATCAATAAGAACGAAGACATTTCCACTTTAACACCATTAATAGTCACATAACTAGGAAGTTTATGATTATTATCCACATAATTTTTCACATAAGTTGCAGCATCAGCCACCTGATCAATAGTAAATTTATTCCAAGGAACTACTGCGATAGTAGAGGGTAGTGTTTTGGTGTTGTTGTAGGTGGTTAGGATTTTGCTGTAGGTGTAGATGAGGTTTTCGTATCCGAAGTATGATCCCAGGCCGCTGTAGGATGAGTAGTTGGGTGCTATTAGGTAGCGGTCCATGTATCTTTGCACTCTTCCTGCAACGGAAACATATGTAGCCAGAGACATGTCACCAGAATGAATCAATTCTTGTGATGATGTGGGGTTTTGGTAGGTGTTTGTGAGTGTGGTGGGTGTGGTGTCTTTGTTGTTGATTTTTTGTGTTATGGTGGTTAGTAGGTTGAGGAATGTGGGCATGGTTAGTGTGGTGGTTATGGGGTTTCCTT